>JAZSIN010000169.1:0-2026 GCA_045533845.1 Eubacteriales bacterium
GCTCTGATCCAGAAGGCGAAAGCAAATAACGTCCCGAACGAAAACATCGAACGTACCATCAAGAAGGCGACCGCCTCGGACGGTGCAAACTACGAGGAGATCATATACGAGGGCTACGGCCCCGGCGGAGTTGCGATCATCGTGGAAACGACGACCGACAACCGCAACCGTACCGCAGGTAACGTCCGCGCGGGATTCAACAAGTACAAGGGCAATCTCGGCTCGACGGGTTGCGTCAGCTACCTCTTTGAAACGAGAGGTGAGATCGTCATTCTAAAGGCAGCTTCGATCGACGAGGACGCGCTGATGGAGACCGCACTCGAGGCGGGTGCAAGCGACTTCGCCTCGGAGGAGGAGATCTACGAGATCTTCACCGAGGCAGACGACGTCTACGCGGTCCAGGAGGCTCTTGCCGCAGCGGGCTACACCGTTGAATCGGCAGAGGTTACCAAAGTTCCGTCGAACTACGTTACGCTTACAGGAGAGGATGACCTCAAGTTTATGAATCTTCTTCTCGAATATCTTGAGGAGGACGAGGACGTCGTAGAGGTTTACCATAACTGGGAAAACTGCGAGGATTAATCGATGAAGATGAAGACACGCTTTTCTCCTTCACTCATCGTCGGAGCGGTTCTGTTCTGTCTCTTTCTCATCTTTACCGTACTCGTCAGAGTAGTCGACCTCGGATGCTTTCCGACCGAGGAGGCTTCGATCGGCTTTTCCTCCCTGAACGTCGCGGTGTTCGAGGCGCTCGGAACGAACGATCTGTCCTTTACGGTCAGCGAGATCCTCGGGATTCTCGTTCTGCTCGTCCCGCTTGCATTTGCGATCCTTGCGCTCTATGAGTGGATCAAGCGAAAAAGTCTCTTTAAAATCGACCGCACGCTTTGGATCCTGTTCGCAGCCTACGCGGTCACGGTCGCGTTCTACGTGCTTTTTGAGATCATCGTGATCAACCATAGACCGATCCTCGTCGAGGGGATGCTCGAGGCGTCCTATCCGTCCTCGCACACGCTCCTCGCTGTCGTGATCGGCGGAACGGCGTTTCTTGAGGTAAAGAGCAGAGCTACAAGGGCTTGGATCAAGATACCGCTGATGGTGCTCCTGTCCTTCCTTGCGGTGTCGATCCCGCTCCTTCGCCTCCTTTCGGGCGTTCATTGGCTGACGGATATCATCGCAGGAGCGCTTCTTGGCGCGTCGATCCTTTTCCTCTATCAAGGGACTCGGTCGACCCTAACAAAGTCTGAATAATAAAAAACCGATGCATTTTTAGAATGCATCGGTTTTTTTCGTTTATTCCGCCGACTTCGAAAGAGCGGGGCGGGAACCGTCCGGTCCCAAAGTGGAATCTGTGATGAGCACGTATCGGGGCTTCTCATGGTTACGAACGGTGTCACCGCTCACAAGCACCTCCTGCACATCGGTACGGGAGGGAACCTCATACATGATCTCCATCATGAGCTGCTCCATGATCGAGCGCAATCCGCGTGCACCCGGGTTACGCTTGATCGCTTCCTCAGCGATCGCCTCAAGCGCGCCGTCTTCAAAACGAAGTGCTACGCCGTCAAGCTCCATAAGCCTCTCGTACTGATGGATCAGCGAGCCCTTCGGCTCGGAAATGATGCGAACAAGCGCATCCTTGTCAAGATCGTTCAGCGTGACTACGACGGGAATACGTCCGACGAGCTCGGGGATGAGCCCGTACTTCACGATATCATGCGGGACAACGTCCTTGAAGATGCCCATATCGCGGCGCTCTGCCTTCTTCTTGATCTCACTGCTGAAGCCAACCGTCTGACTGCCCTGACGTCGCTCTATGATCTTTTCTAGTCCTTCGAACGCTCCGCCGCAGATGAAGAGAATGTTGTCGGTCCTAATCTGAATGAATTCTTGATTCGGATGTTTTCTGCCGCCCTGCGGAGGAACATTTGCAACCGTTCCTTCGAGGATCTTCAGCAGTGCCTGCTGAACGCCCTCACCCGAAACGTCGCGCGTGATCGAACGGTTCTCACTCTTACGGGAGATC
>JAZSIN010000102.1:0-7297 GCA_045533845.1 Eubacteriales bacterium
GGTGGATACGGTCAAACTCGACGATAAACGCATCCTTCGTGAGCATCGCCACGCCGAAACTGTCGTTCTCCACACAGCACCATTCGTTCACCGCCATATAGACGTCGGTGCCGTGCCCCGTCAGATCCTTTGCGTATTCCGCGATTTCACCGTTCAGATGGCAAAGCCTGCGTGCGTCCTCGACGCGGAACGGAAAGGCGTAATAAAGGTAGCGCTTGTAGCGGTCCTTGTTGATCATATCGCGGACGTGACAGAGCCTATTGTCGATGTCGATCCGTTTTTCCTCGTTCGGAAGCGTCACGCTCTGTACGAGCTCTGCGCCGAGCGAATCGATCTCGGTCCTCGAAATGACGGTGACCCGTCCGTTCTCCCTGACGATCTCGAACGACGCGCGTTTCGGCGTCAGATAGGTCTCGTGACCGTCTCTCGTGTAGATCGGCTCGTTCGCACGGTAGGGGCTGTCCCTGTCGACGAGCTCGCGCGAAAGCGCTTTGTCGTAGATCGAGGAGATCGCGCCGTTCTCCGCAAACGTAAGCCTGTAAAAGGCATTCTCCACGACGGGCGGCGCGTCGACCGTCTCCCTCGTCCGCAGAGAGGGCGTGAGACAGCGCATCGGAAGCGCACGGTAGCCAAAGGGGGGCACCGTCACGACGGTATGCGCCGCTCGGTCTGCCGTTTCGACGTATTCGCGCCGCTCCTCTGCCGTCGGGTTAAAGACGACGAGCGTCTCCTCACCTGCGCGGACGTGCGACGCGACCCTAAGGAGCGCAAGTCTGCCTTCACGCTCTGCGGTCTCCCGCGCCGATTCGATCCAGTCACGGTGCTGCATCCAGGTTTCGTAGACCCGTCTGCCCCTGTAGCCGCTCGTGCCGTAGGAGTGCTCGTCATTCATCAGAAGCGCGTCCCACGCACGGCGGAAGGCGGTCGCGGGATAGGTATATTGTTTGTCGATAAGTCCCGCCACCGTCGCCCACTTTTCGGCGTTCGGCAGAGCGCGGTCGGCATCGAATTTGTCCGCCATCAGCTCGGGCACCGTCAGGTGGTGCTGATAGCAGCCGCCCGTGATGTCGCCCCGCAAGGTGGGGATACGGTCGCCGAATCTCTCGCGGAGAAGACTGAACGGCTCGTCGGGGTTTCCGAGCGTGCGAAGGCGCGGCCACTTCCATTCCGCGTTCCAGCCTTGTATCTGATCGAGCACACAGCGGTCGGGCTCCTGATCGTCCCCATAGCACGCAAGAAGCCAGAGATCGTACGGGTATTTTCCCTCGAGCAGCTCGAGTTGCCTCCACATTTTTTGCTCGATCGCAGGTGTCGGGTCAGTGAACTTTAGGCGGCTCTGCTTAGAGGCCAGACCGAACGCAGTTGTGCCCCACGAGTAATGCGGACACGCCCAGACGGTTAGTTTCGCACCGCTTCCGCTCTCCCAGTTAAAGACCAGCGGAAGGCTCGAATCGTACCGAACGTCCATCCGCGACGGTCCCCCGCCCGCATTCGGATTCCATTTGTAGCCGGACTCGTAAAGATCGTACTGAAAGCTCTCCGAGGGGATCGGATTCCAGTGGTTCGGGCAGAAAAAGATATTCTTGTAGCCCGCGTCTGCGTACGCGTCGATCATCGACCACGGGAGACCGTTCATATCGATCATCGACAGGGTCTCCGCCTTGATCCCCCACGAGTCCTCGAGACGGCGCCGCTCGTACGCACTGCGGCACATCTCCTCGAGCCCGTAGGTCTCGATGTGGTTTCCCGCAAGCCCCGCACAAACGCCGATCTTACCCGTCTTCACGTAGTCGCGTACGATCCGCTCGGCATCCTCTCGCCCGCGGTCTCTTCCGTAATTCCCCCAGAACCACGTTCCCTCCATCGTGTAGCGGTAGCGGTTCTCGGGCGCCGCCCCCTCGGTCTCATCGCATAAAGCCGCCGCCTCGTCGACGAAACGCGACGAATTGTAGCGCTGAATATATTGCGAATTATGAAGCCCGATGTCGGTGTGCGAGGAGAGCATCACGTAAAGCGTCCACTCTCTCGGCTTCTTCCAGAGAGAAACCGTACTGAATACAGCCGTTCCCTTCTTGTCCGTGATCTCCCATAAGGCCTGAAACGCCTCCTCCTGCACGGGGAGCATCACGTACGACAAGCCGCGCCCCGAGGTGAAGACGATCGGCTCTTGCCGCACGACAGGCTCTCCCTCCCGATATACGTTCAGGCAGAGGTGCGCGGCGCGATCGCATTCATATTCGAAAATGACCCGTTGCAGGTCGCATTTCGACACGAGCGAGGTCGGGGTTATCTTAAGTCTCGAAATCGTTATCACTTCGATATCCTCCTTCACTACATTTCGGTACCTCCATTATAGCAGATCAGGTGCTGTAAAAAAAGCCATAATATCACACAAAAGGTTTAATTTTTGACACTTGACAAGTCTCTCGAGCCGTGCTATACTGTCGGTATCAATTCCGAACCGAAAAAAGGAGTTCCGAGGAAATGGCTCTTCCGTACATCTCGATCATCGACATCATCAAAATCAAAAGAAATGCCTACGCACGCGGAACCGAAAACAAATCCTGCTACGTGCTCACGTGCCGAACCGAGGGCGAAGGTTTGTTTTTTTATAGTAACGAGACCCTTTCCGTAAAGAGAGGCGATATCCTCTATATCCCCCTCGGCTCCTCTTACTTTCAGAAATGCGACCGCGAGACGATCGTCTGCTTCCACCTGAACGTATCGGGACAGATCTCGTCGAAATTCGAGGCTTTTTCGCCCGCGGACCGCGAGCGGATCTGCGCACTCTTTCTGCGGGCAGAGGAGCTGTGGAGGCATAAGCCGCCGAATTACGAGCTTCTCTGTATGTCCATTCTTTACGAGATCCTGTCAAACACAGGGCTCTCCGCAGAAGACCGTTATCGCGGATCGTCGGAGATCCTGAAGCCCGCAATGGCGTATCTCGACGCGCATCTCTGTAATGCCGAGCTTTCCCTTGAAGAGATGTGCGCGCGGGCGCACATCAGCCGCACCTACCTAAATCAGCTTTTTCGTAGAATATACGGTCAAACGCCGATCTCCTACGTCAATGAGCGGCGCATCGAGCGCGCGCGTCAGCTTCTATCGAGCGGCGATTGCTCAACCGAGGAGGTCGCAGCCCTGTGCGGCTTTCGCGACGTCAAATATTTCTACGTCGTTTTCAAAAAGCTCTGCGGTATGACCACGAAGGAATATAAAAGGCAAAGTGCGGATAAAATCTCCCGAGAAGCCCTTGACAGAAGCGCGCATAAATGTTATAATGTAAGGTGAAAAATTATGAATTCACCCAACGAAAGGCACGGTAGAAGCTCTATGAAATGGACCTCTCTTAATGACCTGCGCGAACAGTACCTCTCCTTCTTCGAGACGAAGGAGCACCTTCGCCTTCCCTCCTTCCCGCTCGTTCCGATCAATGATAAATACCTCCTGCCCATCAACTCGGGCATGGCGCCGATGAAGAAATACTTCACGGGCGAGGAGCTCCCGCCCAGAAGACGCGTTACCACCTGCCAAAAGTGCATCCGTACACCTGACCTCGAGCGCGTCGGTCACACCGCACGCCACGGCACCTCCTTTGCGATGCTCGGCAGCTTCTCCTTCGGAGACTACTTCAAGGAAGAGGCGATCACGTGGGCGTGGGAATTCCTGACCTCCGAAAATTGGCTCGCGATCCCGAAGGAGCTCCTCTGGCCCTCGATCTACGAAAACGACGAGGAGGCGTTCGAGATCTGGAACAAGAAGATCGCCCTCCCCGCAGAGCAGATCACCCGCCTCGGTAAGGCGGACAACTTCTGGGAGCACGGCTCAGGTCCCTGCGGTCCCTGCTCCGAGATCTACTTCGACCGCGGTGAAAAATACGGCTGTGGCGACCCGAATTGCCGCCCCGGCTGCGACTGCGACCGCTTTATGGAGATTTGGAACAACGTCTTCTCGCAGTTCAATAACGCCGGCAACGACAACTACACCGAGCTCGTTCAGAAGAATATCGATACCGGTATGGGTCTCGAGCGTCTCGCGTGCGTCCTGCAGGGCGTCGACAATATGTTCGAGGTCGATACGATCCGCAAGATCCTCGACACGGTCTGCAGGATCTCAGGCAAGGCCTACGGTAGTGACAAGGACGACGACGTTTCGATCCGCGTCTGCACCGACCACATCAAGTCCTCGATGTTCATGATCGCGGACGGCGTCATCCCCTCGAACGAGGGGCGCGGCTACGTCCTGCGCCGTATCATCAGAAGAGCCTGCCGCCACGGCAAGCTCCTCGGCATCGACCGTCCCTTCCTCACCGAGCTGTGCGAGGTTGCAATCGGTGAAAACGCGGGTGCGTACCCCGAGCTCACCGAAAAGAAGGACTACGTCCTCCGCGTGATCGCAATGGAGGAGGAGAGATTCGACGCGACCATCGACGCGGGTCTTTCGATCCTTTCTTCGATCGTGAAGGAGATCACCGAAAAGGGTGAAACGGTCATTCCCGGTGCCGACGTCTTCAAGCTGTACGATACCTTCGGCTTCCCGATCGACCTGACGCGTGAGATCGCAGAGGAGAACGGACTGTCGATCGACGAGGACACCTTCAAGACGCTCATGCTCGAGCAGAGAAACCGTGCACGTGCCGCAAGAGGCAACGTCAGCGGTTGGGACAACGAAACGAAGACGGTCCTCGAGGGTCTCCCGAAGACCGCGTTCGTCGGCTACGACAGGACGGCGGAGGAAAGCTGCCGCGTGCTCGCGATCATCGTCGAAAATGAGGACGGCGCACAGTCTGTAAACGAGGTCTCCGAGGGCGACTGCACGGTCGTGCTCGACAAGACCCCCTTCTACGGTGAGGGCGGCGGTCAGGTCGGCGACACGGGCAAGATCACTATAGGTGACACCGTGCTCACGGTCAACGACACGAAAAAGACCGACGGCGTATACCTCCACCTCGCTTCCGTCGAGAACGGAACGCTGAAGGTCGGTGACACAGTCGCCGCAGAGGTATGTGCATGCCGCCGCACTGCGATCATGCGCAACCACTCGTCGTGCCACCTCCTGCAGGCGGCGCTCCGCAAGGTGCTCGGCACACACGTCGAGCAGGCGGGCTCGTACGTCGACGAATCCCGTTGCCGCTTTGACTTCACGCACTTCGCGGCGCTCTCCGACGAGGAGATCGCGGCGGTCGAGGCAATCGTAAACGAAAATATCCTCGCAGGTCTCCGCATCACGATGCAGGAGATGCCGATCGAGGAGGCAAAAAGACTGGGCGCTATGATGCTCTTCGGCGAAAAGTACGGAGACGTCGTCCGCGTCGTCACGATGGGTGACGTTTCGACCGAATTCTGCGGCGGTACGCACATCGACGACACCGCTCGCATCGGTCTCTTCAAGATCGTGTCCGAATCCTCAGTCGCGGCGGGCGTTCGCCGTATCGAGGCAGTCACGGGCACGGGCGTGCTCGCGCTGATCCGTCACCAAAAGGAGACGATCGTCTCTGCAGCGAAGGAGCTGAAAGCAGCAACCGCCGAAGATCTTGTCAAGCGTGCGGCACAGGTCACCGCCGAGATCCATGACGCGAAGAAGGAGATCGAAGCGCTGAACGCGAAGGTCGCTGAGGCAAAGCTTTCGGAGCTCCGATCGTCGGCAGTCGAATGCGGAAGCGTGAAGCTTCTCGCCGCAAGCGTTCCCGGTATGCCCGTGCAGATCGCACGCTCGCTGTGTGACAGCATCAAGTCCGACTCTCCCGACACGGTAGCGGTCCTTGCGGTCACGGACGGTGGCAAGCTGAACTTCGTCGCAGTCGCAGGCAAGGACGCAGTCGCGCGCGGCGCACACGCAGGTAAGCTCGTATCGGCAGTTGCCGCAGTAACAGGCGGCAAGGGCGGTGGACGCCCCGACAGCGCGATGGCGGGCGGCGTTGACGTGTCGAAGGTCGACACGGCGATCGCATCAGCAAGGGACACCCTTCAATCGATGCTGAAGGCGTAAGATCACCAACAATTTCCCCTCGGGTCACGGAGACAATGTTTCTGTGACCCGATTTTGGACTATTGAGGGCTTATTCCATCGCCCTACGTAAAATACACGGAAAGGAGACAACCGAAATGCCCGATCGCGTAATTCTGCACTGCGATTGCAACGCCTTTTTCGCCTCGGTCGAAACCCTGCTCGCCCCCACGCTTCGTGACGTTCCGATGGCGGTCACAGGCGATCCCGAGCAGCGACACGGCATCATTCTCGCAAAAAACGAACGCGCGAAGGCATTCGGGGTCAAAACCGCCGAAACGATCCGCGAGGCGAAGGAAAAGTGTCCGAATCTCGTCTGCGTCCTTCCACACCACGACGAATATCTCCGCGTGTCGAAGGCGATCAATCAAATCTACCTCGACTACACCGACCTCGTCGACCCGTTCGGCATTGACGAATCCTTTCTCGACGTTACGGGCAGTTTGCGCCTGTTTGGGCTCACCCCAAGGGAATTCGGCGACGAGATCAGGGAACGGGTGAAGCGCGAGATCGGCGTCACGATCTCGGTCGGCGTCAGCTTCTGCCGCGCCTTTGCAAAGCTTGGAAGCGACTATAAAAAGCCCGATGCGACGACCGTCTTCAGCCGCGAGAGCTATCGTGCGCTCGTCCATCCCCTCCCCGTCTCTTCCCTCCTCTACGCGGGCAAAAAAACGACCGAAGCGCTCGAGCGGCTCGGGATCAGAACGATCGGACAGCTCTCGGCGGCGGACGACAAGATGATCGGTGAGTACTTCGGAGAAGCGGGGCTCCGCCTCCTCTCCTACGCGCGCGGCGAAGACGATTCCCCCGTCCGCTCCTACTTCGACCGAGAAAAGCCGAAGTCGATCGGCAACGGGATGACCTTCCGCCGCGACCTGTTCGGAGAAAACGAGGTCCGCGCGGGACTCTCTGCCCTCTGCGACTCGGTCTCGGCGCGTCTCCGTGATGAGGAAATGAAGTGCCTCGTCGTACAAGTGCAGATCAAGGACCCGAATCTCCGCACGGTTGCACGGCAGACCACCCTTCCCCGCGCGACCTGGCTCTGTCAGGAGATCTTCGAGACCGCGCTGAGCCTCGTCCGCGCCTCATACGGCGTCTCCCGCCCGATCCGCGCACTAACGGTCACCTTATCCTCGCTTATCCCGAAGGACAAGGTGTATGAGCAGCTCTCCTTTTTCGAGGAGGAGAATGCATCGAGCGAAAAGCAGGAGGCACTCGAAGGCGCGATCGGAAGTCGGATCGTAGCCATGTCGTTCTGTGAGCCAAGGAGTTGCTACTCCAATTTGTCTTC
>JAZSIN010000124.1:0-5919 GCA_045533845.1 Eubacteriales bacterium
GTAGGGACCGACGTCCTCGGCGGTCCGTAGGGCGGTCTTCAGCCGCCGAGTAAACTCGCTGTCTCGCGCTTTGCGCGAGATATGTTGACAATCTCCCGCCGCCGTGGTATAATCAACCTATAAAAAAAGAAAGGAGCCGCAGAATGCAGATCCTTGTAAAAACAAAGCACTACGACCGCACCCTCCCGCCGCGCGAGGCGTCGGGAGAAGCCTACGCGCTCCTTTCGGAGATGCTGACCGAAGAGGGACTCCCCGCGTCACCCGTGCAAAGGGATGAGCACGGTCGCCCCTATATCGAGCGGACGGCGAGCGACGCTTCCCCGCGCTTCGACTTCAATCTTTCCCATGCGGGGAGATACGTCGCGGTCGCGATCGCCGTCGCGGAAAACGAAAACGAGACCCCGCGCGTCGGCATCGACGTCGAGGTCCCCCACAGGCGGATCGATAAGAAACGGCTCGCCGAGCGGTTCTTCTCCCCTGCGGAACGGGCACGGCTCGAGGATGCGCGCTACGCGGACGCGGAATTCCTCCGCATCTGGACGAAAAAGGAGTCCTATCTCAAATTCCTCGGCACGGGTCTGTCGGGCGGAATGCAGAACGCCGACACCGAAAATGCCACCGCCCTCGGCGTCTCGTTCACCGAGTATACGCTCGAGGGTGATCCCTCGGCAGTCGTCACCGTTTGTACGAGAACGCGCGACCTCCCATTGTAGAAGCAGACATCCCCGACGGTCCGTAAGCATAGGGAGCATAAGCACGATCTTTCACTCTCCCCTTGACAAACCTCGAAATCTGTGCTATACTATTGTCACTACGAAGAAAGGAACTGTATTTTTTACCATGCTGTCTGACAGTAGCGGCGACAATTTGCCGCCCCGAACTATGACCGTGAAAAACCGAACAGAACGAAGGATCAGCCTGCCGCATAGCGTCAGGGTTGGTCTTTTTTTGCTTTTTTCGTAAAATATTTATTCTTTTTTGGAGGACGTTATGCCTATCCCCTTATGGCTGCAGATCGTTTTTCAGCTTCTTCTGCAGCTCCTTCTGATCGCCCTGAACGCCGTGTTCGCCTGCGCCGAGATCGCTGTGATCGAGGTCCGCGGTGCAAAGCTCGATAAGCTTGCCGACGACGGCAACAAACGGGCAAAAAAGCTCTGCAGTATTTCCGATAACCCCGCCCGCTTCCTCGCGACGATCCAGGTCGCGATCACCCTCGCGGGCTTCCTCGGCTCTGCCTTTGCCGCAGATGCCTTCAGCGGATACATCACGGACGCCTTCGCGCGGACACTCCCTCCGGCCGATTTCGCACGTTGGGTCGGCGTGATCGACACCGTGTCGGTCATCGTGATCACCGTCGCGCTCTCCTTCGTCACCCTCGTCTTCGGCGAGCTCGTGCCGAAGCGTCTCGCGATGAAGAACAGTGAAAAGATCGCCCTCGCCCTTACCCCGACGATCTCCTTCGTCGCCTCCCTCTGCCGTCCCCTCGTCTGGCTCCTGACCATTTCGACGAACGGCGTGCTTCACCTCTTCGGCGTGAATCCGAATGAAACGGAGGACGAGGTCTCCGAGGAGGAGATCCGTATGCTCGTCGACGCGGGAAGCGAGCAAGGCACGATCGACGAAGAGGAAAACGAGATGATACAGAACGTCTTCAACTTCGACGACACCACGGTCGGCGAGATCGCGACCCACCGCACCGAGATGGTGGTGCTGTGGAACGAGGACCCGATCGACGAGTGGGATCGCATCGTGCGGAACGAGATCCATTCCTTCTACCCGATCTGTGACGGAGAGGTCGACAACGTCGCGGGTATTCTCGACGCTGAGATCTACCTGCGCCTGTCGGACAGATCGCGCGAGTCGGTCGAGCGGAACGCCGTTCTCCCCCCGCACTTCGTCCCGAAGGTAATGAAGACGAATGCCCTCTTTAGCGAGATGAAGCGAGAGCATATCGGGATGTCGGTCGTCGTCGACGAATACGGCGGCACCTACGGCGTCGTGACGATCACAGATCTCGTCGAGGAGATCGTCGGAGATCTTGAGGAGGACGAATGCGACTGCGACATCCTCCCGAGGGGCGACGGCTACTCGGTGCTCGGACAGACCGAGCGAGAGGAATTCGAGGAGAAGCTCGACATTGAGACCGACAGCGACACGGCAACGGTCGGCGGCTGGGTCATGGAGCACCTCGAGAAGATCCCCGAGGAGGGGGACGAGTTCGAGGCAAACGGCGTCCGCGTCCGCGTGACGAAGGCGGACGACAAGCGCGTCCTTGAGGTCTACGCCGAGCGCGTGGAAGAGCCCGACGAGGACGAAAAATAAATCGAAGCAAAGCAAAACGGACGAGGCATTCGGGTTTAACCCGAATGCCTCGTCCTCTGTTCGTCTTGTCTTTTTCTGCCCGCTCTGCCTCCCCCATCGGAGCGTGACGGAGAGAGCAGCCTCGAGGAAGAGCGTTCTACCGCTCCTCCTTCTCTCCCACCTGCTTTTTCATTCTCGTCAGAACCGTCCTCATCGCGCGGGGACGAAGGGGCGAAAGCGGATAAAGATAACTGCGCCGACCGTTTACCGTCGCATTCGTAAAGAGAAGCACCGCGATAAAGAGAAGCCCCGCAAGGAAGCCCCATATCCCGAGCAGCGCCGTGAGGACGAGCAAGGTCACGCGGAGAAATTTCAGGGCGTACCCAAGCTGATACGACCGCTGACTGAAATTCGCGATCGAGACAAACGCCATCAGGAGAATGACCTCGGGGATCAGAAGTCCGATCCCGACCGCAAAGTCCCCGAGGATCAGCCCTCCGACGACCGACAAGGAATTCGACAGCATATCGGGCGTGTTCATCGACGCGAGGCGAAGCCCGTCAACGAGAAACTCGACGAGGAGAAGCTGGGTGAGAAGGGGGAGTCGCCCCCTCTCCTGCGGCAGGATCACGTAGATCCACGCGGGGAGAACGTCGGCGTACTCGATCGACAGATACCACACGGGGATCAGAAAGAGCGTCAGAAAAAACACCGCGATCCGCACCGCACGCAGATACCCGCCCGTGAGCGGCGGCATATAAAAATCGTTCGTCTCCTCGAAAAAGTCAAAAATCGACGTCGGCAGAACGATGACCTCGGGGCTGTTGTCGACGAGGAGAAGAACGCTCCCCTCGACGAGCTGTGCGGCGGCGGCATCGGGACGCCCCGTCGTCCGCACCTTCGGGAAGGGATTGTACCACCGCCGACGGATCAAGCACTCGATGAGCGACTGATGCCCGAGCGTGAGGTCGTCGACGTCGATCGACCGCAGTCGCTCCCGAAGCACCCGAACGTACCCCTCATCCACCCGCCCCGCGAGATAGCAAAGCACGACGTCGCTTCGGGATACCCGACCGACTGTATACCGCTCGGTCGTGAGAGCGGGATCGCGCAGTCTGCGGCGAATGAGCGCGACGTTAAAGAGGAGGGTCTCGACGAATCCGTCTCTCGCCCCCTTCATGACCCGATCGTCCTCGGGCTCTCCGACCGCACGCACGGGATAGGTGCGCGCGTCGATCATAACGGCGGCGTCCCCGAAGCGCGAGCCGAGCAGGAGCGCCGCGCCCGATAAAACGAGGGTGAGCATCGTCTCTCCGTCGGTCGTGACGTCACACTCGACGTGCGGAAGCGCGGATCTTACGAACGCCTCTGCGGTCTCCCTCGGGTCTCTCGGGTAATCGGTCCCGTCGGATCCCCCGCCGATCCCCTTCCTCGAAAGAAGCCCCGTGATCAGCTTCTGCATCGAGGCGCCCTCGATCAGGCCATCCAGATAGTAGAAGGTCAGCTCGTCCCCCGCGTCCCCGACCGCGACGGTCTTCCTTAGGACGTCGAAGTTCCGATCGACCCCAAGCACGCGGTCAAAAAGCGCGACGTTCTCCCTATATGACAAGGTAAGCTTTTCCATAATTCCCTCCGATCAAATGCTCTCTATCGGAAAGGATTCCCCAAACGGAGAAAAAAATACGAGGAGGAGCAATTCACTCCCCCTCGAGTTCACCCCGCGCGTCCTTCGCGATCTTCAGCGTCCCGCCGTTTCGGGCAATATAGGAAAGACATTTTTGGTACTGCTCCCCGTCGCCTCTTGCACGGTAGATCAGGGACAGGGTGTGCATCCGATTCACCTTCGCGTAGGTCGACGTGTATTCGCGCGCACCGTCGGTAAAATACTCGAGCGCCGCGTCGTACTGCCCGAGCATAACGTCCCTGCGGTGACGAAGCCGCTCGCACTCGCGGTAGATGCGGTTGTACTCGGCAGATCCCACCGTCATCGCGGAAAGCAGCGCCTCCGCCTGCCCGAGTGCCTCCGAGACCTTGTCAAGATCCCCGAGAGACAGCGAGTAGATCCCGATGTCAACGAAGGCGTCGGCTTTATCGACCGCCCTTTGACGCCCGAATTCGGGCCGTTCGATCAACGCCCTTACGATCGCGAGCGCCTCCGCTGTTCTCCCCGCGAGGTGAAGGCCCGTCGCATAGGTCGTCTCGGTGAGGTACGCGAGGCCCTTCTTCGTTTTTCCCGCCTCCCATACCTCCTCGTAAAGCGCGACGAAGCGGTCAGCGTCGCAGTCACGCGACAGGATCTCGGTATACGCGCGGTGGGTCTTCCGCGCCTCGCGGTTTGCAAAGGAATAAACGATATACAGTCCGCAAAGAAGCGCCACGACGGGCGAAATGATCCCCGAAAGCGTATTCTTATACTCGGTGAAGACCGTCAGACGCCCAACGACGACCGCGACCGTCCAGAGAAGAGACGCGACGATCAGAAAAAGCCGCGTGCGACGGAAGAGAGAGATCATACCTTTCCCTCCGCCCGAAGATGCTCCGAAACGACCGCGTCTGCGATCTCGCGGGCAAGCGCGAGCCGCTCGGGGGGATTTTTCTTGTCGAGATCCGAATAGGTATTCGAGAGAATATCGCCGCCGCACAGCGTGCCGTACCACACGAGTCCGAGGAGATAGCGTCCGATCCCGAGCGACGCGTGGAAGCCGTCGCGGAAGGCGGAGCCCTCCTCCTTCATAAGAGCCGAATGCAGACGGTACATCGCGGGTCCCGACGGAATGATGCCATCGGCATTCACGCGCTCCGCCGCCGCTTCGTAGCACTTCGTGAGATCTGTGAGCATCTGCTCGGCGCTCTCCGCACCGATCAGCTCGATGCGCTTCGAGTCGTTTTCATACGCCCACGTCTCGTGGATATAGAGCTTTGCCGCGGGCGCGTGAAGACGGACGTACTCCGCAAGACTCGAGAGATAAGGCTCGTAGGTCTCCATTTTCCAGCTGTTCGCGCTGTTCTGCTGAAGCGTGACGATATCCCACTCGTCCGAGAGGAGCGCCTCCTTCAAAGAAACGTAGAAGCCGCTCGACGAGCCGTTCACCTCGAGGGAGTACGCATCCGCACCCGAGAGCATATTGCGGTAATGGCGATAGAGCGAGCAGCCGCCGATATACAGATTGACCACCTTCAGGCTTACGCCGCCCGCCCGCGCGATCCCGTAAAGGTACCGCGTCGCGTCCTGACTGAAGCTGTTTCCGATTGCAAGAATTTTCATATCCGGTCTCCTTGTTGTTTCATATCTCATTCTTTTCGAGGATTTGCAAACCGAGGATTTGCAAAGAGAAACTTTTTGTAAAAAGTTTCTCCTTGACCTCTTCAAAAACTTTTGAGGCGGGGGAAAAGAACCTCCGCATTGCTCGTCAAAAGGTAGGGGCGTGCATCGCACGTCCGCGAGTGAGGCGCCACGTAAAGCCCTCTCACCCGCTTCGCGGGAGCGTCTCGCCTGCGGGCTCGGTCTCGCCACGGCTCTGACGCCACACCGTGGCGTCATTCACTACCGTGGCACCGCTTCGCGTCCCAAAGGGAAGTCGGAGGCCAAGCGGTCTTAGGAAGACAAATTGGAGTAGC
>JAZSIN010000175.1:0-6671 GCA_045533845.1 Eubacteriales bacterium
TGATTAACATAGGTTCAGTACCTCCCGTATTTTCTGTTCCTCTCCATTATAGCACACGCGTTCCAAGTAAAAAAACCAAAAAACCGACAAAAAAGGGTTGAATTCCGAAACAAATTGTTGTATAATGAAAATGAGGTGATCCATATGATGCTTGACAATACACGCCGCGGATTTTCGATCATCGGCGTCTACCACACCCGTCGCGACGCACGCTCGAATACATCGAGAAATCGCACCCATACCGCTGTCGCGTACCGCCTGAAGGGGCAGTCCCGCTTCGAGTGCGGCGGTGAGACCATTCTTGCAGACGCGGGCAGTATGATCTATATCCCCGCAGGCGTCGATTACACGATCGACCGTAGTGCGGAGGAGCTTATCGTCGTCCATCTGCAGTGTTACAGTGAGACATCAAAGCAGCTAGAGGTGCTCAAAAAATGCACCGAGCTCGAGGAGCTTTTCATTAGGCTCTACACCGAATGGGAGTCGTGCGACCCGTCAGTACGGCACAACCGATGTATGTCGATTCTGTATTCGATCTTCGAAAATGCCCAAAAAGCGATACAAAAGAAGGTCGCCGCCGTCCCCACAGTCATTCGCCCCGGGGTCGAGCGTCTCCACGCCGAATATCGGGACTCTGCCCTCACCGTCTCGGAGCTTGCCGCCGCCTGCCACGTCAGCGAGGTCTATTTCCGCAGGCTCTATAAGGCGCATTTCGGCGTTTCGCCGCTCGAAACCATCCTCGACCTGCGCTTCGACTACGCAAAGAGCCTCCTTCGGTCGGGCTACTACTCGACGAAGGTGGTCGCCGCGATGGCAGGCTTTTCCGACGTGAAGTATTTCCGTACCGCATTCACAAGACGAGTCGGCATCACCCCCGGAAAGTACCGGAAATGTGAAAATTTATCAAAAAATCACTAAAACATCTCGAAATTGGTATTGAATTTTCACATATTGTATGGTATAATAACTTCGTTAATACACAATTCGGAGGAATCTATGAAGCTTCTTGTTTGCGTAAAGCAGGTTCCGGGCTCGAACAACGTTGAGGTCGATCCCGTCACCGGCGTTCTGAAGCGAAACGGCGTTCAGAGCAAGATCAATCCCTACGACCTCTACTGCATCGAGACCGCACTCACCCTCGCAGAAACCTACGGCGGCAGTGTCGAGTCGATCACAATGGGTCCCCCACAGGCGGCGGCGGTGATCCGCGAGACCGTCTGCATGGGCGCAACGCACGGCACCGTGCTGTCCGACCGCAAGTTCGCAGGCGCGGACGTGCTTGCCACCGCATATACCCTCTCGCAAGGGATCAGAAAGTGCGGCGAATTCGATGTAATCCTTTGCGGCAAGCAGACGACCGACGGTGACACCGCGCAGGTCGGTGCAGAGGTCGCAGAATACCTCGGTATCCCCAACGTATCGAACGTCCTCTCGGTGGACGACGTCAGGGACGGTCGCATCTTTGTAACGGCGGGGCTTGACGATAAGAACGTAAAGCTCAGCGTGAAAATGCCCTGTCTCCTGTCGGTCGATGCCGATATCAACACCCCCCGCCTCCCCTCCTACCGCAGAAAGATGGCGCTGACGGACGACGCGGTGCGCTTCCTCAGCTTCTCCGACTTTGACGATCAGGATCCGAACCACTACGGGCTCGCGGGCTCTGCTACACAGGTCGAACGGATCTTCCCGCCCGAAAAGAATGCAGAAAAGCACACGGTCGAGGGCGATGCCGACGCGCAGTCCGAGGCGCTTTACAGCCTTCTCCGCGCGAAAAAGCTGATTTAAGGGAGGCGTGACAATGGGAAAACTCATCGTACATCAGAATTTAGTCACGCGTGAAAAGGCGGAGGCACTCGTAAAGCTCTGCCCCTTTAACGCGATCTCGTACAACGGCGGAGCGCTCGACATCTCCTCCGCTTGCAAAATGTGTAAAATGTGCGTCCGTAAGGGCGAGGGCGTCGTGACCTATGAGGAGGACGCAGCCCCTCTGGTCGACAAGTCCCTCTACACGGGTATTCTCGTCTACGCCGACGCCTCGGGCGGTAAGATCCACCGCGTCACCTACGAGCTGTGCGGAAAGGCACGCGAGCTCGCATCGGTCACGGGTCACCCTGTCTACGCCCTCCTCATCGGCTACGGGGTCGAAGACGCCGCAAAGGATCTCCTCCGCTACGGCGTCGATAAGGTCTTCGTCTACGACGACGAGGCACTGGCAGAATTCCGCATCGAGCCGTACACCGCAGCGTTTTGCGACCTCATCGAAAAATATCGTCCCTCCTCGATCCTCGTCGGTGCGACCAACCTCGGTCGCCAGCTCGCCCCCCGCGTGGCGGCGCGTTGCCGCAGCGGTCTCACCGCAGACTGCACGGTGCTTGAGATGAAGGAGAATACCGATCTCGTGCAGATCCGCCCCGCATTCGGCGGAAACATTATGGCACAGATCGTTTCCCCGAACACCCGCCCGCAGTTCTGTACGGCGCGCTATAAGGTCTTTTCCGAGCCGAAGCCGTCGGATACCGCTTCGGGCGAGATCGTACCGATGACGCTTCGGGAAGATGCCCTCGCGTCCGCGATCGAGGTGCTCGAGACCTCGAAAAAGCCAAAGGACGTCGACATTGCGGAGGCGGACGTCATCGTTGCGGTCGGACGCGGTGCTTCCGGTGAAGCGATGCGCGAATACGCAAAGGAGCTCGCCGACCTTCTCGGCGGCGTCGTTGCCTGCACCCGTCCTCTCGTCGAGGGAAATATCTTCGACGCGAAGCATCAGATCGGACTTTCGGGACGTACCGTTAAGCCGAAGCTGATTTTCTGCCTCGGCATCTCGGGTGCCGTTCAGTTTGCCGCAGGTATGAAGTCCTCGGACTGCATCGTCGCGGTCAATCAGGACCCCTCCGCACCGATCTTTGACGTCGCCCATTACTGTGTCGTCGGAGACGTCACCGAGATCATTCCGAGACTCATCAAGCAGATAAAGGAGAACGCAAATGTATAACAAGATAACGAATGAAGACGTTCTCACCCTGAGGCAGATCGTCGGAGATGCGAACGTTCTCGTCGGCGACGAGATCAACTCCGATTACGCGCACGACGAGCTTGGTGGCGTTGAAAAAATGCCCGAAGTACTCGTCCGTGTCCGCACGACCGAGGAGGTCTCCGCGGTGATGAAGCACGCGTACGAAAGGACGATCCCCGTCACAGTCCGCGGAAGTGGAACGGGACTTGTCGGCTCTGCCGTCCCCGTTATGGGCGGAATCCTCCTTGAGACCACCAAAATGAACCGCATCCTCTCGCTCGACAAGGATCGCCTCACCGTCACGGTACAGCCCGGTGTCCTTCTGATGGAGCTCGCGGCGTTTGCTGAGGAAAACGACTTTCTCTACCCGCCCGATCCGGGTGAAAAATCCGCGACCATCGGCGGTAACATCTCGACGAATGCGGGCGGCATGCGCGCCGTCAAGTACGGCGTCACCCGCGACTACGTCCGCTCGCTCACCGTCGTACTGCCGAACGGCAAGATCGAGACCTTTGGCGCGACCGTCGCAAAGAACAGCTCGGGCTACAGCCTCCGTGACCTCGTCGTCGGCTCGGAGGGAACGCTCTGTGTCATCACCGAGGCGGTGCTGAAGCTCGTCCCCCTTCCGAAGGTGTCGGTCAGCCTGCTCGTTCCCTTCCCAGATATGAAAACGGCGATCGAGTCGGTCCCGAAAATTATCTGCACGAAAATCATCCCGACCGCAATCGAATATATGTCCCGCGACACGATCCTCTTTTCCGAATCCTATCTCGGCAAAAAATTCCCCGACACAAAGAGCGACGCCTACATTCTTCTGACCTTCGACGGCAACAGCGACGCCGAGGTCGAAGCAAATATGAGTGTCGTAGCCGACCTCTGCCTTGAGATCGGCGCGCTTGACGCCTACGTCGTCGACACTGAGGAGCGAAAAAAGGCGGTCTGGTCAGCGCGCGGCGCGTTCCTTGAGGCGATCAAATCCTCCACCACCGAAATGGACGAGTGCGACGTCGTCGTTCCCGTCAACAAGGTCGACGAGTTCATCAAATTCACACACACGCTCGCCGAGGAATTTGGCGTCCGCATCCCGAGCTTCGGTCTCGTGGGCGACGGAAATCTCCACGTCTACATCTGCCGCGATGAGCTTGACGATAAGGAGTGGAAAATACTCCTCGAAAAATGCTTCGACCGTATGTACGAAAAGGCGGAGGAGCTCGGCGGTCTCGTCTCGGGCGAGCACGGAATCGGCTACGCGAAGAAGGAATACCTGAAGAGGCAGTACGGCGAAACACCGATTGCTTTGATGCAAGGTATCAAGGCGGTCTTCGACCCGAAGAACATTCTGAATCCCGGCAAGATCTGCTACTAAACGAAAAAGCAAAAATTTTCCCTGAAAGAAAGGAATTTATACTATGAATAAGTTTATGCTCAATGAAACCTCTTACCACGGCGCAGGCGCGATCAGCGCGATCCCCGAGGAGATCAAGGCACGCGGCTTCAAAAAGGCTTTTGTCGCCTCCGACCCCGACCTGATCAAATTCGGCATCACCGCAAAGGTCACCTCCCTACTCGACAAGGCGGGCATCGCCTACGAGATCTTCTCCGAAATCAAGCCGAATCCCACGGTCGAAAACGTGCAGAGCGGCGTCGCGGCGTTCAAGGCGGCAGCGGCTGACTGCATCGTCGCAATCGGCGGTGGCTCCTCGATGGATACCGCAAAGGCGATCGGTATCATCATAAAGAACCCCGAGTTCGAGGACGTTCGCTCGCTCGAGGGCGTTGCGCCCACGAAGAACCCCTGTGTTCCGATCATCGCAGTGCCCACGACCGCAGGCACCGCAGCAGAGGTCACGATCAACTACGTCATTACCGACGTACAGAAGAAGCGTAAGTTCGTTTGCGTTGACGCGCACGATATTCCCGTCGTTGCAGTCGTTGACCCCGATATGATGTCGTCGATGCCGAAGGGTCTGACAGCCGCTACCGGTATGGACGCTCTGACACACGCGATCGAGGGCTACATCACGAAGGGCGCGTGGGAGCTTTCCGATATGTTCCACCTGAAGGCGATCGAGGTAATCGCACGCTCGCTCCGCGGTGCGGTCGAAAACACCGCCGAAGGCAGAGAGGGTATGGCGCTCGGTCAGTACATCGCAGGCATGGGCTTCTCGAACGTCGGTCTCGGCGTTGACCACTCGATGGCACACACCCTCTCCGCATACTACGATATGCCCCACGGCAAGGCATGCGCGACCCTGCTCCCCGCCGTTATGGCGTACAATGCAGAGGCAACGGGCGAAAAGTACCGTGAGATCGCACGTGCAATGGGCGTACAGGGCGTTGACGCGATGACGCAGGACGAGTACCGTGCTGCCGCCGTTGAAGCGGTCCGAAAGCTCGCCGAGGACGTCGGGATCGTTACGTCGCTCAAGGGCATCGCAAAGGAAGAAGACATCCATCAGATGTCGGTCGACGCGTATAACGACGCTTGCCGTCCCGGAAATCCGAAGGACACGAGCGTTGAAGATATTGAGGCTCTTTACCGCAGCCTGATGTAAACCGATACGACCTACGGGCTCCTCCTGCCGAAATTCGGCAGGAGGAGCTTTTCCTTGCAAAAGCTTATAAGATAAACGGGTGCAAGCATCGATCATACACCCCTCCATACAAAAGGGTGCAGACGCGGAAATTCCGCGTCTGCACCCTTTTATTCTGAGATCAGTCCTTCTTCTTGCGATTCGTGACCTTATTGAGGATTGCCGTACCGATGATGAGCGTTCCCATCACGATGAAGATACCGAGCATTCCGATCCCCATATAGGAAAGATTCTCGACAAAGTTCATCGGTTCGCTGTTCTTGAAGAGATCAATCAGACTGACCGATCCCTCGCCATTTTCCGCGAGAAGTGCACTTACGTTCCAAGGATTCATACTTTCTACCTCTCTTTCTTAAGCGGCAAAGAAGCCGAGGATCAAGCCGCCCGCGATGACCGAAGCGATCTGACCCGAAACGTTGACGCCCATAGCGTGCATCAGGAGGAAGTTCTGGTTATCCTCCTCAAGACCCATCTTGTGGACGATACGACCCGACATCGGAAACGCCGAGATACCTGCCGCACCGATCATCGGATTGATCTTTTCCTTGAGGAAGAGATTCAGAAGCTTTGCAAACAGCACACCGCCCGCAGTGTCGAAAATAAAGGCAACGAGACCGAGCAGGAGGATGAGGATCGTCTCAAGACGGAGGAACTGCTCCGCCTGCATCTGAAGCGAGATCGAGATGCCGAGGAAGATCGTGATGATGTTCGCAAGTGCATTCTGTGCGGTGTTCGACAGCGAGTCGAGTACGCCGCACTCACGAATGAGGTTACCGAACATCAGAAATCCGACAAGTGCGCTTGCCGCAGGAACGAAGAGTCCTGCAAGAAGGGTGATGAAAATCGGGAAGAGGACGCGCGTGGTCTTCGAGACCGACGCCTCGCGATACGCCATACGGATGCGGCGCTCCTTCTTCGTGGTGAGGAGCTTGATAACGGGGGGCTGAATGATCGGCACAAGTGCCATATACGAGTACGCCGCCACCGTGATCGCACCGACGTATTCGGTTCCGAGTGCATTTGCAACGCTGATCGCCGTCGGACCGTCTGCCGCACCGATGATC
>JAZSIN010000061.1:0-5519 GCA_045533845.1 Eubacteriales bacterium
CGTGGACTTCTCAGACTTCGGGGAAGCAGCCTTTTCAGACTTTGCTTCGGTGGACTTTTTCGGCTTTTCGTCGACGGAAGCCTTCTTCGCAGCCTGTTTTTTTGCGGGCTTTTTTTCAGTCTCCGCAGACTGCTTCTCGGCTTCTGTGGACTGTGGGACCGTTTCTTCTTCCTTTCCCTCCGCCGCCTTCTTCGGGGCAGTCTTTTTTGCCGTGGATTTCGGCGCTGCCTTTTTCTTCTCAGTGGAGGTGGGAACGGAATCGAGAGCGGGAACGGACTTTTCGGCTTTCTTCTCTTCGGCGGGAAGTACTTCTGCCTTCTCGGAGGATCTTTCCGGCGTCTTTTCGGAGGATGCATTCTTCTTCGCAGTGCTCTTCTTCTCTGCCGTCGTACGGGACGAGCGGCGGCTCTGCGACTTGTTCTCTCTCTCCGAAGACTCCTTCGTCGTCACACCTGCGGTCGTCTTTTTCTTTGCCGCGGTGCGCTTTTTGGTCTCCGTGACTGCGGAAGCATCTGCCGAAACGGAAAGCTGTTCGGTTTTTGTTTCCATAGTTCGATTTTTCCTTTTATGAAATTTTTCGGTACAGGTTCGGTGCTTCACTGCAAAAGACAAATTTAGGAGCGCATACTCCGAAAAGTGAAATTTGGGAAGTCCGAAGGCTGTCCGAGGGTAAGTATAACATATTTTCTTCTATTTTGCAAGTACTTTTGAGAAAACCGCAAAAATACGGCACATTCCCTTGACAAATCGGCTTTTATACTTTATAATAGTAAATCATATCATAAAACAGTAAGGAATACTACTATTATGCTTGGCGAACAAAAGGTATCATTCTCGGGCATCCAGCCCAGCGGAAACTTGACGATCGGAAATTACCTCGGAGCGCTTTCCCGCTTCTCGGAATTTACCGACGCATATAAATGCTTCTATTGCGTCGTAGACGAGCACGCAATCACGGTTCGGCAGGTCCCTGCCGAGCTTCGCCGTCGCACCTACGAAACGCTTGCGCTCTACATCGCGGCAGGCCTCGATCCCGATAAGAATACGCTCTACGTGCAGTCGCATGTTCCCGCTCATGCGGAGCTTGCGTGGATCCTCAACTGCTTCACGATGTTCGGTGAGCTTTCCCGTATGACGCAGTTCAAGGACAAAAGCGCGAAGCACGCGGATAACATCAATGCGGGGCTCTTCACCTATCCCGCGCTGATGGCGGCGGATATCCTCCTCTATCAGACCGACGTCGTGCCCGTCGGAATCGACCAGAAGCAACACGTTGAGCTTTGCCGCGATATTGCGATGCGCTTCAATCAGATCCACGAAAACACCTTTACGGTCCCCGAGCCGATCATCGCGTCGAACGGCAAGAAGATCATGTCACTCGCAGAGCCGACGCAGAAAATGAGCAAGTCCGACCCGAATCCGAACGCCGTCGTCTATATCCTCGACGACAAGGACACGATCATCCGCAAGTTCAAGCGCGCCGTCACCGACTCCGAGGCAGTCGTTCGCTTCGACGAATCAAAGCCCGGCGTCAGCAATCTGATGTCGATCTACTCCTGCTTTACGGGTAAGACGAACGAGGAGATCGAAAAGGAATTCGCAGGCAAGGGCTACGCCGACTTCAAGCTTGCGGTCGGTGAAGCGTGCGCAGATGCCCTCTCCCCCGTCCAGAAGCGCTTCAGTGAGCTTCTCGCTGACAAGGGATATCTTGAGTCACAGATGAAGAAGGGCGCCGAGGAGGCATCCTACGCCGCGTTCAAGACCCTTATGAAGGTCAGAAAAAAGCTCGGCTTCGTCCCGATGCCGCGATAATAGAAAAGGACTGCCGTTCGGCAGTCCTTTTTTCGTCAGTCGAGTACGACCGACTTTTTCTTTCCCTTTTTGTTCTTCGGATACTCACGGATGCGGACGACGTAGTCGAGATTCACGATCTCACGCTCCTTGCCATTGTCGACCAGCCTCGCGTTTTCGTGTATCTCGGCGATCGTCCCCGTAAGCTGGGTCCCGTTAAACGTATAGATCAGGCATTCCTTGCCGACCATCTCCCTCGCAAGCTCTACCATAGCGCTGTTTTTCCTTTCTTTTTGCTTTTTCTTTTTTATCATCTGCTTTTGTACAGTCTGCCGATCTCGCTCCTGCTTCAGTACGATGAAAAGCAGTACGATCAGCGACACGAGAATCGTAGGATTCACGGCGCACCTCCTCTTACGGAATGTACCGAAAAGGCGATCGTTCTTCCCGCTCGCGCGTTCAGCGCCTCTGCCACGCGGTCTGCCGTCTCCGCGTCTCTGAAAATCCCGAAGACCGACGGTCCGCTTCCACTCATCATAGCGGCTACAGCACCGCTTGAAAGGAAATACGCCTTCAGATCTGACGCCTCCCTGTGGCGCGGGAGGATCACTTGCTCAAAGACGTTATAAACGCTTGTTACGGGCGCGGTGTCACATCGGAGCTCGGAAAGAAGTGCCTCGAACCGCCCCTTTTCGGCAGTTCCGTTTGCATATTCTCCCGCAAAGCCGTGAAAGATCTCATCCAGGAGTCCGTACGCCTGCGGCGTCGAAACCCCCGCGCCATCCTTTGCAACAACGAGATAAAGGGGGCGAAGATCGGGAATAGGCGTGAGAATATCTCCGATTCCTGAGACCTTCGCACTTCCGCCGAGGATGCAGAACGGAATATCCGCCCCAAGTCGTTTGCCGATCGTACACAACTCCTCCGGCGAAAACGGCGCACCGAAAATACGATTGAGCGCCACAAGAACGGCGGCGGCGTCGGTGCTTCCGCCCGCAAGTCCCGCCGCCATCGGAATCCGCTTTTCGATCGTGATGTGCGTCCTGCACCGTCTTCCGAGTGAATCGTAAAAGCGGTCAGCCGCGCGGTAGGCAAGATTTTTTTCGTTGCACGGAACGTTTTCGTCGTCGCATTCAATCGTGATCCCATCGGGGGCGTTCTCCTCGGTCGACACCATTACAGTGTCGCAAAGGGAGATCGTCTGCATAAGACTCCTGATATCGTGATATCCGTCCGAACGCCGTCCCGTCACGTCGAGGAACAGATTGATCTTCGCATATGCTTCTATCCTTTCCGTCATGCCCTCTCTATGTGCTCCTTTCGTATTCCTGTCTTTTTCAGTCTTATGCCGTAAATTATTGTATCACACTCCGCCCCCCTTGTCAAGCGTGATTTATACGTCTGAAGCCGTAAGAAAATTGTGAATTTTCTTTTCAAAATACCGCGTAACTCTTGACGAAAAAGGAAAAAAGCTTTATAATATAAGGTGATAAAGTATAGATTAGACCTTTTTACCGATAGAATAGATAAGGAGCGTACCGTATGTTCAAAAACGAAAAAGAAAAACGGATTGCCTTGATTTGCGGCGCCGCCTTCGTAGTAATATTTTGCACCCTCTTTCTGATGATCCAGGCAGGATTTTCCGCCGACCGCTTTTCCTCGATCGGAAAGACAGTCCTGTCCGTTCTTTCCCCGATCATTGCGGGCGGGATCATCGCGTATATCCTGAACCCGATCCTTCGGTTCTTCGAGAATGTCATCTTCAAGAAGATGAAATACCCACGCCTTCGCCGCGCGCTCTGCGTCTTCCTCACCTATCTTCTTGTTCTCCTTCTCCTGATCGGGCTCTTCTCCGCGATCATCCCCCAGCTCGTATCAAGCATTCAGGAATTCGGCTCGAATATCAACAATTACGCGTCCGCAATGCAGACTGCCTTAGTCGCAGGCTTCGACAATCTGAACCAATATATTGACAGTCACCCATCCTTCCGGAATCTGCTCGAAAATATGGGCGTCTACGCGTGGATCGGACAGATCATGGAGGAGGATACCGCAATCCCCGACGCACCCCTTCCCGAAAATCCTACACTCACCACGCCCCCCGACGTCCCGGAGATCCCCGAGGAGACCGTACCCGCAGACGATAGCATTACAAGCAGCTCCTCGACAGAGGAAGTCGAAGGCACGACCGTTCCTGATGTGGAGGATGACTCTCTACCCACCACTTCTGCTCCTACCGGAGAGGTAACCGACCCCATCGGCACCCTTGAAGAGCCCTCCGACGAAAGCCTCTCGCAAAAGCACGAGCTTTCCTTCGAGGCATTCTCGCAATTCATCTTTGACAAGCTCGGAAAGTTCTCCGATTCGCTCGGCGCGGGGATCTCCTCCCTGATGGATTCCCTGCTCGGACTCGGTATCTCCTTCCTGGTCTTCCTCAAGAACGCCATTCTCGGCATTTTCATTTCGATCTATCTCCTGCTCAGCAAGGAGCGCGTTGGCGCACAGGTCAAGCGAGTCATAACGGCACTCTTCCCCGAAAAGGCGGCGAAGACCATCCTCCGCATCACGAAGAAATCCGACCGCACTGCGGGCAGGTTCATAATGGGTACGCTCATCGACGCGATCTTCGTTGCGATCGTGACCTTGATCGCACTTTCGATCTTTGACATCAAATACGCACTTCTGATTGCGATCGTGATCGGCTTCACCAACATGATCCCCTTTTTCGGTCCCTTTATCGGCGGCATCCCCTGTGCGCTCCTCCTTCTGATCGACGACATTACGATGATCGTCAACAATCCGGACGAGCCCACACGCTTCTCCTGCATCACCTTCGTGATCCTCATGTTGATCATTCAACAGATCGACGGCAACATCATCAATCCGAGAGTGATCGGAAACAGCACCGGACTCTCCTCCCTCGGCGTTCTGATCTCGGTCACCGTGATGAGTGGCTTCTTCGGATTCTTTGGTATGCTGCTCGGCGTACCCGTTGCAGCGATCATCATCGGCATCGGCAAGGAATTTACTGAGCATCTCCTCAAAAAGAAGCAGCTTCCCGTTGCACTTGCTGCATATTACTCGAAGAACAGTATGGTTCCCCCCGAGACGCCGGAGGAGGAGCTTGAGCATCAAGAGCACACCGCGTTCTATCGCTTTGCACTGCGCGTTCACGAAAAATTCCGTCATCTTTTCCGAAAGCTTCTCTACCGCAACCACGGCGAGTCGAGATCTCTCAAGATGTGGGTCAAGATGAAGCTCGGCGTCCGCAGCGTGAAAAAGAAGGTGAATCACACGATCCACCCCGACCAAAGTAAAAAAACCTCCTCTGATGTAACCCCCTCGGGAGTTCAGATCACGATCGATTCCTTTGAGCGCGACACAGAGGACGAAAGTGATCCGGACACATAACAGCCGGAGACACAGTATATACCGAAAGGAACAACACTCACAATGGAATCTACTGAAACGAAACGTACGGGCGGCATCTCGGTCGAGACCGAGCACATCTTCCCGATCATCAAAAAATGGCTCTACTCCGAAAAGGATATCTTCCTCAGAGAGATCGTATCGAACGCAACCGACGCCGTTACGAAATTGAAGCGCCTCTCCTCCCTCGGGCAGTATGAGGCGGACGAATCCCCCTACCGCATCGATGTAACGATCGATAAGGAAGCAAGAACGCTCACGGTCTCCGACAACGGGATCGGTATGACTGAAGAAGAGGT
>JAZSIN010000158.1:0-3395 GCA_045533845.1 Eubacteriales bacterium
AGCGAGCCGAACGCATTGTAGTTGCCGTTGTACGGAATATCCCATCCGTCGTCAAGCAGGACATACATATCCTTG
Source organism: Eubacteriales bacterium (assembly GCA_045533845.1). GTDB lineage: Bacteria > Bacillota > Clostridia > Oscillospirales > CAG-272 > JAZNOQ01. The sequence goes on from JAZSIN010000158.1 coordinate 76, forward strand.
CGGACATCCTTCATATGGTCGTCGACGAGAAGCCCGCGCTTGCCGAACAGAAATTCGTCACTCAGCATCTCGCGCTGGTACCGCACGTGTGCCTCTCTGTCGTATGCAAGCACGTGGATCCACGCGTTCGACATAAAGAGCCGCTGATTGCGCCAGGTGCACCAATAATTCGCAGTATTTCTGCCTTCCTCGGGAATAAGCCTCATAGGAAACCTCCGTATTTCTGAAATATTTGCCTTATTATAACACAAGCCTCCCCCTTTGTCTATTGACAGATCGCATTATTATATGGTATAATTTCACTATACGGAGGTGAGGGGCTTGAAAATCATCAACAAAGACACCATCGACGAAGGCGATCACGGGCGGGATTTCATCGTTTCCTCGATCGGACTCGAGCAAACGAGACCGGGGCATACGATCGGTCCGTGGGTCAGGGGAAAGTATATCATCCACTACGTGTTCGGCGGCAAGGGTACCTTCAACGGCGTACCCGTCGGGCGCGGAAGTGCCTTTCTCATCTGCCCGAACCACCTCCACACCTACGTATCGGACACGGATGACCCGCTGAAATACGGCTGGATCTCCTTCCTCGGGCGCAAGGCGGACGCGGTCTTGCAGGAAAGCGGACTACCGCTACGGAACCATGTCTTCGACTGCCCGTGGACCGACGAGGTCGAAACGCTGTTCGGCGCGCTGTGTGCAGACCGACACGAATCGTGCGAGACCGAGGACTTTCTCAAGGGATGCTTCCACCTCCTCCTGTCCTTCCATAAAAAGGCATATCGGGACAGCCCGGCGGGCGGTCGCAGGGGAAGCCTCCGACGGGAGCACGTCCGAAACGCGGTCAAATTCATCGACGACCAATACTGCCATAGGCTCTCGGTCGCGGACGTCGCCGCCGCCACATTCGTGAGCGCGCACTATCTCTCGAACATCTTCAAGGAGGAGATGGGAGTCTCCCCACAGCAGTATATCCTGCACGTACGGATGAAACGTGCAGTCGAGCTGCTCGCGATCGACGGGCTCTCTGTCACCGCAGTCGGAATCTCGGTCGGCTACCCCGACGTCCTCGCCTTCTCGAAGGCGTTTCGTAAGACCTTCGGGGTCTCCCCGCGCGAATATCGGGAGAGCCTACGGTAAAAGAAAAAGAGGAGAAACGGAACGGCACATCGCCTCACGCTTCTTCCTCTTTTTTTCTTTCCGTCTCCTCGAAAAACGCGCCGTAGATCTGCTTCTCGGCTTCCTTGCGCGCCTTTACGGCGTCGTCGAAGCTCGAATACGAGCCGAAATTCATCAGCTTGCCCTTGAATCTCAGCCGTGCGCGCCATTTCCCTGTTCTACGATCAAACTGTACGCCGCGCACACCGCTGGTATTCGTGGCGATCGGCTTGTCACTCCTGATGCGGCTGATCTGTGTGCCGCCCGCGAAGCCCGCCCTTTCGCGCATTTTTTCAGCGGCGTATTTGGGGGCGCATTCATTACACATACTGAAATCTGAATTTGTCAGCGTATCGGTCGCTTTGTAGGTAATATTACCGCAATCACAGCGGCATTCCCAAAGTGGGACGGTGCGCGCACCGCGGGGATCGCGCTTGTCCGAGCGCCCAACGACAACGAGCCGCCCGAAGCGCCTTCCCGCGAGATCGTACTGCTTATTCTTTTTCACAGCATTTCCCTTTCTTCAAGGATTCTTTCAGCAATCAAAAGGCATAACCCGCGGGTTATGCCCTTTGATTGCCGCCCACTCCCCGAGGGGAGTGGGTTGCATTTAAAATTTAAGCCTTAGCCGAAACGACCCAAACGTCGCCATTCTTAACAGCCTCGTAGCCATCAGCTACCCAGTTGCTGGGATTGAAGCCGAAGGTACCGCCCGTGATGATGATGGTACCATCACCGAGGAGGCCTGCGGTATAACCACTACGAGTGGATGCTGCACCGAACGTACCGCCCGTGATGTATACGGTAGAGCCGGCACCGACGTATACGTAAGCTCTCTTCTGGTTGTCACTAGGATCCCAGGAGAACGTACCACCGTCGATGGTGAGCTCCGAGCCCTCTCCAACAACGTAGAACAGGTATCTCGCGGAGGTGGATGCGGAGTCCACGTAAACCGAGCCGGATTCGAAGGTTGCCTTCGCACCGCCCGTGACGCCGATACCACCGCCTGCGGTAACGATCTCTACGTCCTGATAGGTGGTAGTAGAGCCTGCGTAGAGAATATTGCCGTAATCAGATGCAGAGCCGGTACTCATCGTAACGTCGGTCAGTGTTGCCTCACCGTGGTTCTGGAAGCCGACTGCGGCAGCACCCGTTGCATTCTTGGGCGTTTCGATCGCGCCGCCGGTCGCAGAAAGCGTACCGTTGTTGACGAGCGTGTTGTTCAGGGTCTGGTCTGCAAGATCCAACGTAACGTCTTCCATTTTGCCGATAACGATCGAATCGCCTGCATTTTCATCGGTCAGGGTGATCTCCTTTTCAGACTTTACGTCATCGAGAGAAGCGTCCTTGTCGTACTGATCGTCAAAGCTGTCCCCCTCTGCGGTGAGCTGGGTTGCAAGGATACGGAGCGTGAACGCACCGAGATCAGCTTCCTGATACTCATTGCCTGCGGTCTCCTGCATCTTGAAGGCGATACCGAGTGCCTCGTAAGCATTCTTCTCGGCGTTCGGAAGAATCTCACCCGTCGTGGTCGTCTCGATGCTGTTGATGAATTCGCTGAGCGTACCGACATGCGTCCAGGTTTCAATCTCGGCGCGGTCAGCGGGATACGCCTCTACGTCTTCCTTAACGTAAACGTCGATCACCTTTGCGATCTCGGCGTCCTTGTTGCCCTCGAGGTGTGCCTTCCACTTGAGTGCAAGGGTGCCCTCGTTTACAACGCGGAGAACCTTGACCTGTACGTAACCGGGTTCCCAATTCTGATAGTCAAAAATGGGGGCGTTCGATTCCTTCACGGACGTCCAGGTTGCGTTGTCCGTTTCGAGAACCTCAAGATCGACCTTGAGCGATCCGGTCTTGATAACGTTGTTCGCGCTCGTTACGCTGTCGGTGAACCACGCGTACGTCGTTCCAAGCAGCATCGTGAAGCAGAGGAACAACGCAACTACGCTTGAGATCAAAGCAGACTTCGTGCTTTTTCTTTTTGTCATTTTTTGAATGACCTCCTTTGAAAAATTACATAACGGGAGTTATGTGATAGACGGAATAAGCATTCAGTGGGGTACACGGTTAAAAAGCGAGGACTTTTTCTGAATCATACATAAATGAAAAAAAGAAAAGCGCGACAAAAGCAACCTTTCGTGGTGTTCCTTTGAAAG
>JAZSIN010000226.1:0-10013 GCA_045533845.1 Eubacteriales bacterium
GGCAGCAAATTCGCACTGGGTCTCGGTGTTGGTCACACCGTTCCAGATGTCTCCCAGCTTAAATTTCTCCTCGCCAACGAACTGATGGCAGGGGTAGAGATCTCCCCACGGCGTCACCGCCATATACTCGGTTCCCGAGCCACAGCCCGCGAGCCGCTTATAGATACACGGACCTCCGCTGAGGTCTATCATGTAGTGATAGAAGGTGAGGGGCTTACCCTTTTTCGCGCGTTCGATCATCGTAAGTGCAAGCTTCTCGTACTGCTCGTACAGAACGGGGAGATCCTCCTCGGTGAGCGCGTACGGGTCGCCCGGGGCGCAAACGACGGGCTCCATTGAAAGCTCGGTAAAGCCGAGATCCGCCATATGCATGATATCGTTGTAGAAATCCGTGTTAAAATGCGTGTAGGTGCCGCGCATATAGTAACCGCGGTCGCCACGCTTTTTCACGAATTCCTTAAACTTCGGAACGATCACGTCGTAGCTTCCCTTACCCGCGATGTTTTTCCTGAGTCTGTCGTGCACCTCTTTTCTGCCGTCGAGCGACAGAACGACGTTGTGGCACTCCTTGTTTGCGAATTCGATGACGTCGTCGTCGACAAGGACGCCGTTCGTCGTCAGGGTGAAGCGGAAATTCTTTCCCTTCTCCTTCTCGATCGAGCGCGCGTATATGACGAGCGCCTTCACGACGTCGAAGTTCATCAAAGGCTCACCGCCAAAGAAGTCGACCTCGAGATTCGTCCGCGAGCCCGAATTTTCAACAAGGAAATCGAGGGCTCTCTTGCCCGTTTCAAAGGACATCAGCGCGCGGTCTCCGTTGTATTTGCCCTGACTTGCGAAGCAGTATTCGCAGTTCAGGTTACAGGTATGTGCAACGTGGAGACAGAGCGCCTTCACGACGTTACTGCGATTCTTGAAGTCGCCTGCGAGGGAGGCGTACGTATCCTCGGAGAAGAGCTTTCCGTTCTGCTTCAGCTCCTCAACGTCCGCGATCGTGTCGCGGATCTCGCTCTCAGAGATCTCGGGTACGTCCTTGAATCTTTCAAGGCACGCCGAAACGATCTCGTCCTCGGTCTTCGTTTCGTAAAGCTCGATGACCGTCTTCGAGAGGTCGTCGACCACGTGGATCGAGCCCGAATAGACGTCGAGCACGATGTTGTAGCCGTTGAGCGTGTAGCTATGTATCATTGGTTTAACCTTTCCTGTGTTCGTTCTGAGAGAGATACCCTATGCACCGAGGCTCTCCCCCCGGGAGAGCTCCTCTATCAGCGAGTGAGCGGGCGATCCTCAACAAAAACACCGCCCGCCCGAAGGAGCGTAGCGGCATTTTGTATTCGGTGAACTGAAAATCAGTTTTCAGCGCACTTCTCGCAAGCCTGATTTGCAACACCGCAGGAGGTCTTGCAAGCGGACTGGCAAGAGGTCTGGCATTCGCCGCAACCGCCATTTTCCTGGGATGCGCGAAGATCACGGGTGTCGATGGTCTGAATTCTCTTCATATCCGTGTTCCTTTCTTTAGAGAGAGATTTTATACCGAATATAGTATAATTCACTTTTTCCCTTTTGTCAAGGGGTTTTTATCGAATTTTATTCGGATTTGTTCCCGCTCCCCGTCTTTTTTCCTCTCTTACAGAGCGCTTTCATCGGGCAACCGCCGCATTTCGGTGCGCGCGCGGTGCAGAATTCCCTGCCGAAATGCACGATGCGGTGGCAGAAATCCGACTGCTCCTCCCTCGGGATCAGTCCCTCCATCACGCGCTCGGTATAAAGGGGATCCTTCTTCGTCTCGGGATAAAAGCCGATCCGACCGCAGATGCGGATGCAATGCGTATCCGCGACGATCCCACCCTTTTTGTAAATATCCCCGAGTAAGAGGTTCGCGATCTTCCGTCCGACGCCGGGGAGACGGAGGAGGTCCTCCATCGTGTCGGGAACTCTCCCGCCGAATTCGTCCCGCACCATACGGGACGCTTCCTTCAGGGATGCCGCCTTCGTTTTATACAGTCCACACGGCTTCACCGCTTTTTCAAGCTCCATAAGATCGGCGTCCGCCATCGAGCTGCAGTCGGGATATTTCAGAAAAAGCTCTCGGCAGACGAGATTCACCCGCGCGTCGGTGCACTGTGCCGACAGCCGTCCCATCACGAGAAGCCGCCACGGATCTCCCCCGAACTCGAGGGAACACGCGGCGTCGGGATATAATTCCTTCAGTATTTCAGTCGCCCCCTCAGCGCGCCTCTTCGGGGTCAGGCGCTTCATCTCCATACCGCAGCCTCCTTTTTCGTCCTTTCTCAGGGCATTTCGACCGAAACTTTTTTAAGAAAATTTCGAAAAGCCCTTTTCTTTTTGCGCGTTTTGTATTATAATTATATTAACTATAATCATTATAGCAGAAAACGAAAAAAATTGCAAGACGTATCCGAAAATCGATGAAAGGACGTACATACCTATGAAGCAAAGATACACCCTGACGATCGCCGATATGGAGCTGAACGTCGTGTCCGACGATTCGCCCGAGACCGTTGAATCCCTCGTCGGCAGCGTTGACCGCAAGATGCGCGAGATCCTCACGACCAGCCGTCGCTGTACGAAGAGCGAGGCGGCGCTCCTCTGCGCCCTCGACTACTGCTCGGACAAGGTACAGGCACTCCGCAAGGTAAAGCAGCAGGAGGCGCTGATCGATGCGAAGAACACCGAGATCACCGCGCTCTCGAAGGAAAACGAACGGCTGAAGGTCGAGCTTGAGACCCTCCGCGAGTCCCTCCTTGCGGCACAGAGCGCAAGAAAAGAGGAGGCTCTTTCCTTCGGGGCGGAGGAATCTGCCGAGGGAGCGGGGACGCCCGAGGCGGCGCCCGAAGCCCCCGAGCAGCTCGCGATCCCCGCGTGCGAGATCGCTTCTCCCTCCGAAGCGGAGGCTGTACCCGCAGCAGAGCCGTCTGCTGCAGAGGAGACACCCGTAAGGGAGGCGATCGAGCCCGAGGAAGTCGAGTTCGATCCCACCGAGATCTTCCGACGCGTCAAGGCAAATCGCTCGCTCCGCAAGGGCAAACGGAAATGATCTGCTGATGAAGGCTTCTTTTTTAGAGCTTCTCTCCCCCGCGGGATCTCCGGCGGCGCTCGACGCCGCGCTTGAAAACGGCGCGGACGCCGTCTACCTCGGCGCATCCGCCTTCAATGCTCGGATGAACGCGCAGAACTTTACGAAGGAGGATTTGCGGGCGGGCATCCGACGCGCCCACGCGCTCGGAAGGTCGATCTATATGACCCTCAACACGCAGGCGCTCGACCGCGAGCTCCCTGCTCTTCTCGAAACAGCGCGGGAGGCATACGACGCAGGCGTCGACGCCCTGATCGTTGCCGATCTCGGTGCGGCGCGTGAGATCCGCCGTATTCTCCCCGCCTTTCCCCTCCACGCGTCCACGCAGATGTCGGGACACAGCACCGATATGGGGAGGCTTCTCCATTCGATCGGGTTCACCCGAATGGTGCTCGCACGCGAGACCGCCGAGCGGGACATCCGTTCCTTCTGCGAGGATTCCCCCCTTGAATGCGAGGTCTTCGTGCACGGCGCACTGACCGCCGTGGACCCGCGACATTGCCTCTTCTCGTCGGTCGTCGGTGGACGGAGCGGCAATCGCGGCGCATGCGCACAGCCCTGCCGTCTCCCCTACAACGGAAACGCTTACCCCCTTTCCCTTCGCGATCTCTGCCTTGCGCGAGAGATCCCGAAGCTCCGCGAAATGGGCGTAGCCTCCCTCAAGATCGAGGGACGGATGAAGTCCCCCGAATACGTCGGCGCAGTCACGGCGGTCTACCGCCGTCTCATCGACGAAAACCGCGCGGCTACGGAGGACGAGGTCGCGTATCTCGCGGAGGTCTTCTCGCGCGGCGGCTTCACGAGCGGCTACTATAGCGGAAGGATCGGTGCGGAAATGCTCGGCGTTCGCTCGGAGGCGGACAAGAAGAGCTCTCGGGCACTTTTTCCCTTCACGGGACTTATGAAAAAGGCGCCAATCTCCCTTTCCTTCACAGCAAAGGATCATGAACCGATCACACTCGTCGCAGAAAAAAACGGCAGAACGGTAACGGTGACGGGAGAGATTCCGATTCCCGCCGAAAAAGCGCCAACCTGCGGAGATACCGTCAAGCGTCAGCTGTCAAAGCTCGGCGGAACGGTCTATTCAGCCGAAAAGATTTCGGTCACGCTTGATAATTACTTTTTACTCCCCGTTTCTCACCTGAACTCCCTTCGGCGACAGGCGGTCTCAGCGCTTGAGGAGCTGGACAGTCAGCCCCTTGTTCCGCGCACCGAGATCCCGTTCACTCTTCTGGAGGTGGAAGAAGAGGAACGAAAAATTTTCGAAAAGCAGAAAAGTGCGCGCTTCATCTCCCCCGTGCAGATCACGGACAGGGCATACAAGTATTTTGACATTTGCTATCTCCCGCTGTTTTCCCACACCGAGCGAGCAAACGGCGTGATCTTACCGCCCGTCGTATATGACTCGAGGCGCGAGACGGTCAAGAAAGCACTCATCGAAGTGCTCGGGAAGGGCGCTTCGCACGTGCTCGTAACGAATCTCGGTCAGCTTCCGCTCGTGCGTGATGCGATCCGGGAAAGCGGTGCGAAGGGCGTCGAGCTTCACGGAGATCTCCGTCTCGGCGTGACGAATACGTCATCCCTCTCTCTCCTTCGCTCGGTCGGGATCGACTCTGTGGTCCTTTCCCCCGAGCTGACTCTCCCGCAGGCAAGAGACATCGCACGGAACGCCCCGTCGTCCCTCGTCGTGTACGGCAGACTCCCCCTGATGCTCCTCGAAAAGTGCGTGAACCTCGGGAAGGATGAGAAAAAATCCGCCGCTCTTTGCCGTTCCTGCAAAGAAAACTGCAAGGATCCCGGACGCTCTTATCTTCCTTCGGCGGTCCTGACCGACCGAAGAAATACGGTTTTCCCCGTCCTGCGCGAATGGGAGCACCGAAGCGTGATCTACAACAGCCTCCCGACCTACACCGCGGACAAGCTCCGCGAGCTCCTTGCGGCGCGGATCACGCGTCATCATTATATTTTCTCGGTCGAGTCTCCCCGCGAGGTCGACCTCATCATAGCTTCATACGAAAAAGGGCTTCCTCCACGGGGCGACGTCAGACGTCTCCCGGGATGAGCCGTACCACCACGAAAGGAATTTATTCTTATGACGAAGATCGATATTATCTCCGGCTTCCTCGGAGCCGGTAAGACCACCCTTCTGAAAAAGCTCATCAAGGAAGCGTACGCGGGCGAAAAGCTCGTTCTCATCGAAAACGAATTCGGGGAGATCGGCATCGACGGCGGCTTTATGCAGGACGCGGGCATCGAGATCACCGAGATGAACTCGGGCTGTATCTGCTGCTCGCTCGTCGGCGACTTCGGAAAGGCACTTCAGGAGGTGCTGGATCGCTTCCATCCCGACCGTATTCTGATCGAGCCCTCGGGCGTCGGCAAGCTGTCGGACGTGATCCGCGCGGTCGAGGGCGTCACGGGCGACGAGGCAAAGCTCAATGCCTTCACCACCGTCGTTGACGTCAACAAGTGCAAGATGTACATGAAGAACTTCGGTGAATTCTTCAACGATCAGGTAAAACATGCGGGATGTATCGTTCTCAGTCATACGGGCAGGTGCTCGGACGAGAAGATCGCCGCCACCGTCGAGCTGCTCCGCACCGAAAACGCGACCGCGACGGTCGTCACGACCGATTGGGATGCGCTCACGGGCACACAGCTCCTTTCTGCGATGGAGCAGAAGAATACCCTCGACGAGGAGCTCCACGCGCTTGAAGAGGAAATGAAGCACCACCACGAGCATCACCACCACGAGGACGGCGAATGCTGCTGTGGTCATCATCACGGCGAGCACCATCATCACGAACACGGTGAGGAGTGCGGCTGTGGTCATCATCACGGCGAACACCATCACGAGCACGGCGAGGAGTGTGGATGTGGTCATCATCACGAGCATCACCACCACGAGCACGGCGAGGGCTGCACCTGCGGCTGTCACGATCACGAACACGACCATCACCACGCCGACGAGGTCTTCTCGAGCTGGGGTGTTGAAACGACGAAGAAATTCTCGAAGGACGAGCTTGAAGCGATCCTTGAAAAATTCTCCGAGGGTGACAAGTACGGTATGGTCCTCCGCGCGAAGGGCATCGTAGAATGCTCATGCGGCGGCTGGCTCCACTTCGACTACGTCCCCGGTGAGCCGAACGTACGCACAGGCTCTCCCGACGTGATGGGACGCCTCTGCGTCATCGGTGCGAAGCTCGACAAGGCGGGCATTTCTGCGCTCTTCGGCGTCTAAAGAAGATCTTACGGAGTATCAAAATGGCAAAGAACAATCAGATTCCCGTATACCTGTTCCTCGGCTTTCTCGAAGCGGGCAAGACGTCCGTCATTCAGGAAACGATGGAGGACGAGCGCTTCAATACGGGCGAAAAGACCCTCATCATCCTTTGCGAGGAGGGCGAGTGTGAATATGATCCGTCGCGGTTCTACGGTCAGAACGTCTCTTTTATGACGATCGACAGCGAATCCGAAATCACCCCCGAGACGCTCGGCGCGTGGCAGCTGCACCATAAGCTCGACCGCGTTATCATCGAGTACAACGGAATGTGGGAGCTTGAGACGCTCTTTCGGAATATGCCCGAATCGTGGTTCATTTTCCAGTGCATGGCGTTCGCGGACGCTTCGACGATCGTCTCCTACAACGCCAATATGCGGAAGCTTGTGTTCGATAAGCTCTCGAACGCCGAAACCGTCATTTTCAACCGCACAACCGAAAAGACCGATCGCGCACTTCTTCACCGCATCGTGAGAGAAACGGGCAACCGCTCGGCACAGATCATCTTCGAGACGATGGACAGGCAGATCGAGTACGACGAGATCGAGGATCCCCTTCCCTTCGATAAGGAGGCGGAGCGCATCGTGATAGAGGACCGCGACTATGCACTCTTTTATCAGGATCTCTCGGAGGAGCTCGCATCCTATCACGGAAAGAAGATCAAGTTCAAGGGCATCGTCGCGCGCGATCCGCGCCTCGGAAGGGGAAGCTTCATCGTCGGGCGGCACGTGATGACCTGCTGTGCCGACGACATTCAGTTCAGCGGTCTGATCGCGATCTATGAAACGCAGAACGGCGCAGACGTACCGATCGCAAGCCGCGATTGGATCGTGGTCGAGGGAGAGATCCGCATCGAAAAGCATAAGCTCTATAAGAACAAGGGTCCCGTGCTTTACGTCACCTCCTACGCGGCAACGTCGAAGCCCGTGCAGGAGGTCGCTACCTTCTGACGGGGATCAAAAAAAGGGCTGAGTCAATGACTCAGCCTTTTTTCGCGCGATATGTGATCCAAGCCCGCTCTGTTGCGGGCGTTCAAAGAACGCCCCTACGGGATCACTCCGCCTCGTAGCCTGCTTCCTTGACGGCGGCCTTCAGCGCGTCAACGGGGAGATCCTCAACACATTTTACGACGACCTCCTTGCTGTCAAGGGAGACGCTGACATCCTTTACGCCCTTCACAGCCTTCAGAGCGTTTTCTACGTGAGACGCGCACTTCATACACATCATTCCGTTTACAACGATCTTTCTTTCTACCGTTTTCTTGATTCCGAACATTTCAGTTTCTCCTTTTTCTGCCCGTTCTATCGTATTTTTCTTTCGTTTCAGAGGCTTATTATATCGTTCAAGCCGCACGAGACGGAGTCTCAGCGCGTTTGATACCACGGTAAGGGAGGAAAGCGACATACAAAGAGCCGCGATCATCGGAGAGAGCGACACCCCTAAGAAATGAAACGCGCCCGCCGCTACGGGGATCGCCACCGCATTGTAAAAAAGTGCCCAGAAGAGATTCTGCCGTACGTCCTTCATCGTTGCGCGGCTGAGGCGCACGGCGGTCACGGCATCGAGGAGCGAGGATCGTGACAGGACGACGTCGGCAGATTCGATCGCTACGTCCGTACCCGCGCCGATCGCGATCCCGACGTCGGCTCTCGCAAGTGCGGGAGAATCGTTGATGCCGTCGCCGATCATGACCGTGACTCCGTCCCCCTCGGTATAGCGGCGGACGATCTCCTCCTTCTGTTCAGGAAGGAGGGAGGCGTGATACGCGTCGACGCCCGCTTCGAAAGCGATCCTTTCCGCAGTCTTCTCATTGTCACCCGTGAGAATCACCGTTCGTATCCCCATCTCACGGAGAGACAGCACGGCTTCCCTTGAATCCGCTTTCAATCGGTCTGCGATCCCGATCGCACCGACTACGCTTCCTCCGTACGCAACGGTAACGACCGTCATTCCCTTTTCTTCGAGCGCGGAGATCTCCTCGGATTCTTGACCCGTGATAGCTGCGAATTCCCGTACGAACGTGTATTTTCCAACGAAAAGCGCTTCGCCCGAGAGCCGCGCCGAAACACCGTTTCCGACGTGGGTGCGGTAGTCCTCTACCTCTTCCATCAAGATCCCACGCTCCTCCGCACAGGAAACGACCGCACGTGCAAGGGGATGGGAGGAAAGACGCTCTATGGATGCAGCTAAGCGCAGAACGCCGTCTTCCCCGTATTTTGAAAAGAAAAAGATCTCCTTTACAGCAGGTCTTCCCTCGGTCAGAGTACCCGTTTTATCAAGAAGAACGGTATCGACCTCACCGAGATGCTCGAGCGCCGCCGCACTTTTGATCAGGATCCCGCTTTTCGCACCCCGCGCCGTTCCGACCATAATGGCGGTCGGCGTCGCAAGTCCGAGCGAGCAGGGGCAGGAGATAACGAGGACCGATACCGCGTATCGGATCGCCGTTCCGATTTCTCCCGTGATCAGCATCCAGATGAGAAAGACGGCGACCGAGATCCCAATCACGAAGGGAACGAATACCGCACTGATGCGATCGGCAAGTCGCGCGATCGGCGCCTTCGACGCCGCGGCGTCCTCAAGCAGACGTATGATGCGACTGAGGGCAGTATCCTCGCCCGTTTTTTCTACCCGCATCCGAATATATCCGTCCGAAAGCAGGGTCGCACCCGTCACCGCGTCTCCGACCGTCTTCTCTACGGGGATGCTCTCCCCCGTCAGCATGGATTCGTCCGCATTTCCCGTTCCCGAAACAACGACGCCGTCAAGCGGGATCGTCGTTCCCTCTCTCACCGAGAGAATGTCACCGGATCTTACCTCCGAAAGCGGGATTTCTCTCTCCCTTTCTCCATCCTCGGAGTATTCAACGAGGATTGCCGTGTCGGGTCTGAGAGAAACAAGCTCTCTGACGGCACTCGACGCACGTCTTTTTGCCGACGCCTCCATCGTTTTTCCGACCGAAACAAGGGTGAGGATCATCGCGGCGGATTCAAAGTACAGGTCGTGCATAAGAGCGTGTACCGCCTCCGCGTCTCCGTTTCTTACCCCGATTCCGATCATAACGGTCACGAAAGCGCCGTACAGAAACGAGGAAAGCGATCCTATCGCAATGAGCGAATCCATATTCGGCTTCAGATGAAAGAGCGCATATAGCCCTACGACGAAAAATTTACGGTTCAGAAGCATCACAGGGATCGTGACGAGCATTTGCACGAGGGAAAACCAAAAGGCGTTCACGAGCCTTATTTCGGCATTCAGAAGGGGGATACGCGGAAGCCCGAGCATCGATCCCATCGAAACGTACATAAGAAGGAGCGTAAACAGCACCGAAAGAGAAAGCCTCAAGATCTCTCTTTTCTTCTCTCTCTTCTCCTTTTCCCGCTCCGCGTCCTCGTTTTCGACGAGGGCGTAGCCGCCGTTTTTGAGGCTTTTCGCGAGTTTTTTACGGAACGCCTCCCGTTCTTTCTCGGAAAGCTCCTCCCGATACGTGACCGTAAGCGAGGAGGTAAGAAGATTCGCTTCGGCTCTCTCCGCTTCATTCAGGGACAGAGCTGCCCGTTCGACGTGTCTGACGCACGCCGCACAGGTCATTCCTCTTATGGGAAAGCGATCACTTTTTTTCATTTTTTTCTCTCC
>JAZSIN010000026.1:0-3721 GCA_045533845.1 Eubacteriales bacterium
TTTTGTTGACAAGGGGTGGAAAAAGTGCTATGATAAAAGGGTTGGTTTTTAATTTACGATTATCATAAACGGAGAAAATTATGGAAGTATTACTGAACGTATGTCTCGCGATCTTTGCGGGACTGATCATCGCCCGTCTCCTCGAGCCCCTCGGACTTCCGTCGGTTACGGGTTATCTGCTTGCGGGTGTTCTCATCGGCCCGTATTGCCTCGGTCGCTTCAGCGACCTCGTTGGCTTCGGCTTTGGTACGATGGAGGAGGTCGAGACCCTTCAGCTCGTTTCGAAGGTCGCGCTCGGCTTCATCGCCTTCTCGATCGGAAACGAATTCCGCCTTGAGCACCTGAAGCACATCGGTAAGCAGGCAACGATCGTTGCGATCTTTCAGGCAATTGCCGCAACCGTCCTCGTTGACGGCGCACTGATCGCGCTTCATTTCGCATTCCCCGACATTCTTCCGCTTCCTGCGGCGATCGTCCTCGGTGCGATCGCAACCGCAACCGCTCCTGCCGCAACGATGATGGTCATCAAGCAGTTTAAGGCAAAGGGTCCCCTTACCAATATCCTGCTTCCGATCGTTGCGCTCGACGACGCCGTTGGTCTGATCGTCTTTGCGGTCTCCTTCGGTATCGCAAAGGCACTCGTTCTCGGAGAGCTTGACATCTTCTCGATCCTCGTGAACCCGCTTCTCGAGATCACCTGCTCGCTCCTCCTCGGCGCGATCTTCGGCTTTATTCTCGCGAAGATCAGGAATATATTCCACCGTTACGACCGCCGTATCTGCCTCGCACTCGCATTCGTCTTCTTGACGGTTGCGATCTGCATGAAAGACTTCCATTTCCTTGGTGGCAAGATCCACTTTACCTTCTCCTCGCTTCTGACCTGTATGATGCTCGGAACGGTGTTTGTAAACGCTACGACGGAGAAGCGTTCGGTCCGTGTTATGGACGAGACCGACCACTGGACGAATATCGTGCTTGTAACCTTCTTCGTCATCAGTGGTGCAGAGCTTGAGCTCGATGTCTTCCTTCAGATCGGGGTAGTCATCACGGGTGTCGTTTACATCATCGCACGTTCGATCGGTAAGTATTACGGCGCGCGCATCAGCGCGAAGATGGCAGGCTGCAGCGTTATGATCCAGAAGTACCTCGGCATTACGCTTCTGCCGCAGGCGGGCGTTGCGCTCGGTATGGCAGTCTCCGCGATGCAGCTCGGTCCGACGACGGGTGGACTCGTTCGTAACATCACGCTCTTTGCAGTCCTCATTTACGAGCTTTTCGGTCCGCTCTTTACGAAGATGGCGCTCGTCCACGCAGGCGAGATCGAGCCCGAAAACAGAAAGCCGAAGCTTGAAACCGTCAAGACCAGGATGGACAAGGAAGCTGCCGCAAAGGCGACTGCCGCTTCCGCAGAGGAAGCAGTCCCCGCTCCCATAGAGCAGAAGAAATAATATTCATACGGATCCTAAAAAAAGATCGGTCAGGATTTCTCCGCTCTCCGTAACGGAGAAACGGACGGTAGGAAAACCCGGAAGGCATTCAGCCTCCCGGGTTTTCTGCTTTTCAGATTCTTTTTTCGTTATGAGCGAAGCTCGTGGTGTTTCTCAGGTGTGAGCTGCCATCGTATCATAGTGCTCGGGTAATGATCTGCCGCTCGCAAGAAGCAATGGAATTCTTATCGTCCTTTTGGATTGACGATCCATCCTGTGCTTTCCTTATTTCTTATCAAACAACGCTCTGCGGTGGGTGGAATGGCGCATCATTGCCCTCATTCCGTCGATATCCTCATTTTCGAGCATTGTTTTAAGGCTGTTGAATTTGTCTGCAAACAGATTCATTTGCTTAAGCAGCACGTCCTTGTTCGCTACGAACAGTTCACTCCACATAAGATCATTGATGCGGGCAATTCGGGTGAGATCACGGAAGGAGTCACCGGTAAACCTCTCAATATTCTCCATATCATTACAGGTCATCAGAGTGACGGCGATGCAGTGGGTAAGCTGAGAGAGGAAGGCGATCATTTCGTCGTGTTCCTCGGGAGAGAGGGTAGTCACGCTTGAAAAGCCGAGAAGTCTGCCCAATTCAATGCAGGTCTCAATTGCCTCCGGCGTATTATTTTTGGTGGGCGTTACGATGTAGTTCGCGCCGATGAACATTCGGTCGGTGCTGTTCTCAACGCCCGACACCTCACGACCTGCCATCGGATGGGCAGCAATAAACTCTAGGTCCGGACGCAGCATATCCTGTATCTGATATACGATGCTGCGCTTTACGCCCGTGACGTCGGTGATCAGTGCACCGCTTTTGAGTAGCTTTTGGTTCTTCTCGATCCATTCCACGAAAACGTGAGGATACAGAGCGAAGATCACAAGGTCTGCTTCTCCGATTATTCTTTCGTCAAGCTCGGTCGAGCCTTCATTAATCATGTTTTCTTTTATTGCATAGTCTATT
The DNA here is from genome assembly GCA_045533845.1 of Eubacteriales bacterium. Taxonomy (GTDB): domain Bacteria; phylum Bacillota; class Clostridia; order Oscillospirales; family CAG-272; genus JAZNOQ01. Next base: position 2,449 of record JAZSIN010000026.1, read on the forward strand.
GCGCTTTGCTCCAGGGTGATAGCGCTGATATGAAATCCGAAGCGCTTCAGTACCTTTGCGTAGCTTCCACCGAGAAGTCCAAGGCCGACTATCAATATTTTTTTGCTTACGTCAACTATCACGATGCTGTTACCTCTGTTTCGGGGCGTTTGGAGTTAAAGCTTATCTGCAAGGTCGAAGATAAGCTGTTCGGTCTTTTCCCAACCAAGGCAAGGGTCGGTTATCGATTTGCCGAAAACGTGTTCGCCGATGCCCTGAGCGCCGTCCTCGAGATAGCTCTCTATCATAAGGCCCTTTACAAGGCGCTTTATATCTGCATTTTGATTACGGCTATGAACAATATCCTTTGCGATACGCACCTGTTCGAGGTATTTCTTACCCGAATTGTTGTGGTTTGTATCGACTATAATGGAAGCATTGGTCAGATTGGATTTTTCGTACAGCTCCTCAACGCGAAGCAGATCCTCGTAGTGATAGTTGGACACGTTTCTGCCTGCATAGTCCACATAACCGCGGAGTATTGCGTGAGCATAAGGATTTCCGTCGCTCGTGACCTCCCAGCCTCGATAGAGGAAGGTGTGGCTCGACTGTGCCGCCACGATGGAGTTCATCATAACGCCAAGATCACCACCGGTGGGATTTTTCATTCCGACCGGTGTACTGATACCGCTTGCAACGAGTCTGTGCTGCTGATTTTCAACCGATCGCGCACCAACGGCGACATATGAAAGAAGATCGGACAGATAACGGTGATTTTCGGGATAGAGCATCTCGTCGGCGCAGGAAAAACCGTAATCACGCAGTGCTGACATATGAAGCTCGCGTATGGCGACGATACCCTTGTACATATCGGGCTTGGCGTCGGGATCGGGCTGGTGGAGCATACCCTTGTAGCCTTGACCCGTGGTTCTGGGCTTGTTGGTGTAGATGCGGGGAATGATGATGATCTTATCTTCTACCTGCTCCTGGATTTTGCGGAGGCGGGAGATATATTCCAATACAGGCTCGCTGTGATCGGCGGAGCAGGGGCCGATGACGAGAATGAATTTGTCCGAGCGACCGTCGAATACGGCGCGGATGCTCTCGTCACGCTCTGCCTTGACTTGTACCATACGAGCGGTCAGAGGATACTCTTTCTTGACTTCCTGCGGGATGGGAAGCTTTCTGTGGAAATTCATTTGCATTGTTTTTTACCTCGTTTCTAAAATGATTATGGGCTCAGAAAATAAAAAGCCCGCGTTTCGATATGCTCAAAAGCACGACGAATGCGGAC
>JAZSIN010000283.1:0-2563 GCA_045533845.1 Eubacteriales bacterium
CCTCCATACGTGCGCGGTTGGTGATGAAGGATACCGTTTCGTCCTCGCGACCGTGCGCTCTCATATAATTGTCAGCAGTGAAATAGGAAACACCCATCGTTTCAATGTGATGTTGCGTAATGAACATTCCGCGTCTGTACACTGCCTTCACGAGCACTTCTTCGTCAGGGTTGTCGATGTCAAGGAAGGATGCAGGGATCATCATATTGATCTCAAGACGCAGAGCCGTCTCGATCACCATATCAAGAACGCTCTCATCGGCTACGTTCTGATAAAAGCGATAGTCGATGTGACGATGTCCGCCACTGAGCTTATAATCACACAGGAGATCCTCGTCGTTCAGGAACCATCCGCGGAATCGAACGGTATGCTCTCCGGAGAAGAAGCTCTGGTTTTCGAGCGTAAGGCTCTCGACCGTATCGGGGAAAAGATCGGTCAAGCGGTAAACGGGCGAAATGCCGAGACACTTCGTCGCAAAGGCATAGATGCCGAACACGGTTCCGAGCACGTCCGCACCCTCGATCGTCACTCGATCGTCCTCCACGGATACCGTGTAGGTTTCGATCGGTCCTCGTCCCGAGGTCGTTACAAAAATTCCGCGCTCAGCTTTACCCTCTACAAGGTCAAACCCGCAGGACTTTCCTGACAGACGGAGCAGGTTGCGCTTCAGATCCTCGGCAGCGAGATGGATTGCTTCAGCAACGCCACTCTCAAGAACGATAGAGATATCGCTTTCTTTATTAAAAAGCTTCATACATTAACCTCCTATGTATGTTTATTCGAATCAAGTATAACACAAAACAAACCCACAATCAAGCACAAATGTGATAACTTTTCACACGATTCGATCATTTCGTATTGACAAAAGGGTGCAGGTGATGTAAAATATACCGTGAGGGGGTGAAAAAATGAAATATAAGTACCATTTGCAGGAAACGAATTTCACCGTCAAGCACATAGATATTCAGATCGTTTCGAGACCGAAGGGGCATAGACACTCCTTTCGGGAAGGACGTGCAAAGCATGGATTCGTCTACACCGTAAGCGGTCGGATGCGGGACGAATTTCCTGAGAAAAGCATTGTCGTATCCGCGGGCGAGATGATCTTCCTTCCGAAGGGAAGTACTTATACGGGCGAGTATCTCGAGGACGGGACGAGCATTAAAGTAGTACAATTTGATCTTGAAAGTGGAACGCTTCCCGATTATTTGTCGGCTCCGACAAAGATCGAACTTCCGAATGCGGGAGAGCTTATCGAAGCCTTTTTTACTTCCACGAAAAGTCGCGCAGTGCTTCACCCCTTTTACTATCTTTCTAAATTGTACGAGCTTCTCTGGAAGGTTGACGAAAGCAGGTCGCGAATTCCTACGAAGTACAAAAGTCTGAAGCCTGCGCTTGCGGAGTTAAATGAAAGATGGGATGAGAATAAGCCGAGCTCCTATTATGCCGAGCTTTGCAGTATGAGCGAGGTTAATTTCCGCAGGCTTTTCCGTGAATACGTTGGAATGTCACCCATCAATTACCGCAACGATCTTCGCCTGAAGAACGCGAAAACGATGCTGGCAAGCGGAGAATATAACGTTTCAGAGGCGGCGTACGATTCGGGCTTCTCGAATCTGTCGTTCTTCATACGGCTCTATAAGAAAAAATACGGCTATACGCCAAAAAAGGAATAAGGAGACAAGAATGGAAATCAGGAAGAGAATGATCCCGAACTCGAGACACGGAAAGCCGATGGAGGGCGCGAAGGAGCGCGAGTATATTTATTTTACGGTTACATACAATCACTTCCGCGACGTCAGCGATTCGACGGAACACGCGGTGCGCGACGGGGAGGAGATGCGCGAATGCGAGTGCGTTCTCGTCCTGCCCGAATCCTACAGCGAAACGGGTGAAAAAACGCCCCTCATTCTTTCTGCACACGGCGCGGGCGGACGTGTATCGGAAAGCGAAAATCTGATCGGTGGTGTCTCCTACGCTTCGACCTGCATCGATAAGGGCTACGCGGCGCTTGATATATGCGGCTCGGAGCCGCACGGGTTGACGATGGGATGCCCCGAACATATCTTCGCGCTCTATAAGGCATATCGCTACGCCGTGAAGCACTATAATCTCTCCGAGCGCGTCCTCCTCCTCGGTGCGTCGATGGGCGGACACGTCGCGATGAATTTCGCCCATACCTTCCCGAGCCTCGTTACGGCGATCGGAATGTTTTATCCCCGCCTCAATATGGACGGCGTGACGGTGGACGGGCACTACTGCATCGGTACGTGGGATAAGATCGAACGGAAGCCGGGACATACGATGAATTCGCGTGAGCGTATTACGGAAATATACCACTTTCCGCGCGAGGAATGGTACGAGCCGAATACGATCGGCTTCAATCCCTATCGCACGCGCTCGTTCGTGAATGTGGAGGGAGAGCGCGTGGTGATCCCCCCCTGTCCGATCAAGATCTGGCAGGGAACTGCGGATACGGTCGTTGACCCCGTGATGGTGGAGGAGTTCGTCAGGTCGGTTCGCCGCTCGGGCTCTTACATTGGGTTGGACCTGCTTGAGGGTG
>JAZSIN010000265.1:0-4409 GCA_045533845.1 Eubacteriales bacterium
TGCGACTCGTAGATCTCCTTATATTCGAGATTGCTCATAAGCAGCTCGTCGTGCGTTCCGACGCCCGTAATCTTCCCCTCGTTCATCACGACGATAAAGTCGGCGTCGCGCACCGACGTGATGCGCTGTGCGATAATGATCTTGGTCGAATCCGAAAGCTCCTCGCGGAATGCCTTGCGGATCTGCGCCTCGGTCGCCGTGTCAACGGCGCTCGTACTGTCGTCGAGAATGATGATCCTCGGCTTCTTCAGAAGGGCGCGCGCGATGCAGAGCCTCTGCTTCTGACCGCCCGACACGTTCTTTCCTCCCTGCCCAAGGTCGTAATCATACTGCCCCTTGAAGGTCGAGACGAATTTGTCCGCCTGCGCGTGAGACGCCGCCGTGCGGATCTCCTCCATCGTCGCCTCCTCGTTGCCCCAACGGAGGTTATCCTCGATCGAGCCCGAGAACAGCACGTTCTTCTGGAGCACGATGCCGACGCCCTCGCGAAGATTATAGAGTGTATAATCCTTGACGTTCCGTCCGTCAACGAGCACCTCGCCCCGGTCGACGTCATAAAGGCGCGCGATCATCGAAACGAGTGTGGTCTTGCCACAGCCCGTCGAGCCGATCACGCCGACCGTTGCGCCCGCGGGAATCCTCAGGTCGATCCCGTCAAGCACCTTCTCCTCGCTGTCCTTATAGTAGCGGAAGTCGACGTTACGGAATTCGATCTCGCCTCTCGTCACAGAAAGAGCGGGATCGGCGGTCTCCAGATCGGTGAGGTCGAGCTTTTCGTCGAGCACCTCGCGAACGCGCTTTGCCGATGCGAGCGCGCGAGAAAGCATCATCAGCATCACCGTGATCATCATCAGGGAGAAGAGGATCTGCGTGACGTAGGTGATAAACGCCGAAAGGTCACCCTTCTCCATTCCGTTCTGTACCATCGGCGCACCGAGCCACAAAACGGCAATCGTGGTAATGTTCATAAAGACCGTCATAACGGGCGACATAAAGATCATCACCTTCGTTGCAGACATACTCGTCTTCTTGAGGTCACGGTTCGCCCGTTCGAACTTTTTGTTCTCGTGCTCCTCCCTGACGAAGGATTTCACGACACGCACGTTCGTGACGTTCTCCTGCACGGTCGAGTTCAGACCGTCGATCTTCTTCTGCACGCGGGCAAAGCGCGGGAAACCGAGCATAACGACCGCAGCGATCGACAGAAGCATCAACGGGATCGTCACGGCAAACACCACCGCAAGTGAGGGGCGAAGCGTGATCGCCATGATCAGAGCGCCGATCAGCATACCGGGCGAACGGAGGCACATACGGAGCATCATATTGACCATCATCTGCATCTGCTGGATGTCGTTCGTCAAACGCGTGACGAGCGAGCCCGTCGAGAAGCGATCGATGTTCGCGAACGAGAACTTCTGCACCTTCGAATAGACGTCAAGGCGCAGATCTGCGGCAAAATTGACCGACGCCTTCGCGCCGAAGTACGCACCGCCAAGACCGCCGAGCATCATCAGAACGGCAACGAGAACCATCTTGAGGGCAACGCCCACGCTGAACCACGGCGTATGATCGGCGGCGTTGTTGAGCACCTCCGCGAGGAAGGTCGGCATCAACACCTCTCCGATGACCTCCGCGATCATACAGAGCGGTCCGAGTATAAAATACGATAAGTAGGGTCTGATATATTTCCACCAGCGCTTCATTCTTGTTCCTTTCCCTCGGGCTCAGCCTGCAGATTCTCCTGCATCCTCAGCAGTACCCGACAAAACGTTTCGATCTCTCCGCTGTCGATCCCACGGAAGACCCTTGCATCGATCTCGCGGAATGCGATCCAGCTTTTTTCTGCGGTATCCCACCCCTGTTCGGTGAGTGCGATCCGCTTGCACCGACAGTCCTCGTCGGAGTGCTCCCTTGTAACGTACCCCTCTCCCTCGAGCTTGTCGAGGATCTGCGCCACTGCGGCGGGGGTAAGCTCGAAGTGCTCCGCGAGCTCCTTCTGCAGACACGGCTCCCGCCGTCGCGCGAGATACATCAGCATTCTGTGCTGGGTCGGGTGCAGTCCCGATTCGCGTACGAAGCGCTCGGTTCGCTTCCGATGCAGGCGCATCGTTGCAAGGAGAGTCCCGATCACGGTGTGCGGCTCGATCGCCGCCCGATTCATTTGTTCCATCCCGTTTATCCCTTCATTATTGTTAAGAGCTTAAAAGTTAACCACTTAACAAGTAAGCCTTTCACATTATACCACAAATCGAGAAATTGTCAAGTGCTTTCGGAGGGAATGAGAAAAAAAGAACGCCCTCTCCGCTTAGGATAGGGCGTTCCCTCTTTACAGCACGATCGCGTGCTTCTTTATAAACGAATCGATCTGTGCGACCGTTGGGATCGACGTCGACGCGCCGCTTCGGCTGACCGTGATCGCACCGACCGCGTTGCCGTAGCGCACCGCGCGCTCGATATCCCCCGTCCTGAGATATTCGAGCGTCAAAGCCGCCGTGAACGCATCCCCCGCCGCCGTCGTGTCGACCACGGGAAGCAGGCTATACGCGGGAATGCGAACGCTCCGCCCGTCTCCCGGGGTATAGACGTACGCGCCCCGACCGCCGAGCTTCAAAACGTAATGCTTCGCCTTCACCCGATGGGAAAGTGCCTCCGCCGCAAGATGGCAGGACGCGTCGTCGGTCGGCGCGATTCCCGTAAAGACCTCGGTCTCGGTCTCGTTCGGTGAGAATACCTCGACGCCCGAGAGGCGGTCGAGCGGGAAGGCGCGATCGGCAGGTCCCGCGTCGAGGAATACGGGGATCCCCCTGCGAAACGCCTCGTTCGAAGCGAGGATCACCGACTCGTGCGCGATCTCGAGCTGAAGAAAGAGCGCTTCGGGCATCGATCCGACCGCAGAGCGGATCACCGCGTCGGGGATCGCCGCGTTTGCACCGGGGTATACGATGATACGATTCGCGCCGTTCTCCTCGACGAGGATCGCCGCAAGCCCCGTCGGGCGCACTTCGTCTCGCGCGATGAAGGAGACGTCGATCCCCTCCGCGCGGTAAAGCGCATCAAGCGCATCACCGTTCGCGTCTCTGCCGAGACAGGTGCAGAACGCTGTATCTCCACCGAGCCGACCGAAGGCGACCGCAGAGTTTGCGCCCTTCCCGCCCGGTACGTAGCGATAACCTCCCCCTTCGATCACCGTCGCACCCGCAGGCGGAACCGCAGCGACGTTCATCACAAAATCCATATTCGCCGAGCTGACGACGAGGATCCTCTTCTTCGTTTCCATCAAATGCCCCTCCGTTCGGGAGATGCGCTCTCTCCCCGTATCATACAGTTCATTTTAGCGTATTTTTCCATATCTGTCAAGAGGGGACTTTCCGGAAAAAGCTCTCAACCCTTGTAAAGCAAACGGGGCTGTCTCACGAATGTGAGACAGCCCCGCTCCGTATATTTGTCCGTCGATCAGACCACACCGAATGCAAGCATCGAATCGGCAACCTTGAGGAAGCCTGCAATGTTCGCACCTGCGACGTAGTTGCCCTCGCAACCGTAGTCGCTTGCAGCCTTTGCACAGCTGTGGTAGATGTTCTTCATGATACCCTGAAGCTTTGCATCGACCTCGTCGAAGGTCCAGGAGTAGCGCATCGAGTTCTGCGACATCTCAAGCGCAGAGGTCGCAACGCCGCCTGCGTTTGCCGCCTTGGCGGGACCAAACAGAACGCCTGCGTTCTGGAATACTGCGATCGCCTCGGGCGTCGAGGGCATATTCGCGCCCTCGCAAACGACCTTGACGCCGTTCTTTACGAGTGCCTTTGCGGACTCCTCGTTGATCTCGTTCTGCGTTGCGCAGGGGAGCGCGATGTCGCACGGGATCGTCCAGATGCCCGAGCAGCCCTCGTGGTACTCTGCGTTCGGACGGTAGGAGAGGTACTCCTTGATCCTTCCGCGCTTGACCTCCTTGATCTCACGGATCGCGTCGAGATCAATTCCGTCCTTATCGTAAATATAGCCGTTCGAGTCGTACATTGCAACGACCTTTGCGCCGAGCTGGGTCGCCTTCTGCGTCGCGTAGATCGCAACGTTACCCGAGCCCGAAACGATGACGGTCTTACCCTTCATCGAGTCACCATGGTCGTTCAGCATCTCCTCGGTAAAGTAGCAGAGACCGTAGCCTGTTGCTTCCTTTCTCGCAAGAGAACCGCCGTAGGTCAGACCCTTGCCCGTGAGAACGCCCGTAAATTCGTCTCGCAGTCTCTTGTACTGACCGTACATATAGCCAATCTCACGTGCGCCGACGCCGATGTCGCCCGCGGGAACGTCGGTGTCCGCACCGATATACTTCTTAAGCTCGGTCATAAAGGACTGACAGAAGCGCATGACCTCCCCGTCCGACTTGCCCTTGGGATCGAAGTCCGAGC
>JAZSIN010000321.1:0-4941 GCA_045533845.1 Eubacteriales bacterium
GCGCAGTTGCAGGCGCTGCAGCAGCTCCCGCAGCTGAAGAGAAGACCGAATTCGACGTTGTCCTCGCATCTGCAGGCGACAAGAAGCTCAACGTTATCAAGGTTGTTCGCGAACTCACCGGTCTCGGCCTGAAGGACGCAAAGGACCTCGTTGAGAGCGCTCCCAAGGCAATCAAGGAAGGCGTTTCCAAGGACGAAGCTGACAAGATCAAGGCTCAGCTCGAGGAAGCAGGCGCAACCGTCGAGCTCAAGTAATTTGAGCCCGCGCGTTACCGCGCTCTTCAAAATCCTGACTGTACAAAAATGCCGCTGCGAAAAGCAGCGGCTTTTTGTTTCTGTAAGCGTTTACCTTAGTCGTCTCCCGCGAAAGCGTCGATCCCCTTCGGAGCCTCGGGCTTCACGTCGCCGTGACGAACGAGAAGCATTGTGAGGAAGGAGAAGAGGACGAACACCGTCGCATACGGAAATAGCGTCGTAAAAGCGACCTTATCCATAAACAGCCCCGAGAGTACGGGGGTAAACGCCTGTGCAAGCATCGAGGCGGTGTAATAATATCCCGTATACTTCCCTACGTCTCCACCCCGCGCAAGCTCGACCACCATCGGGTAGGAGTTGACGTTGATGGTCGCCCATCCGATCCCCGCGAGGGCAAATAAAGCCGTCATCACGATCACGTTCGTGCCGTCGCGCAGGAAGGACGCCGCGCCAAAGGAGGAAGCAAGGATCAATACGCCAACAAGGATCATCTTCTTCCGTCCAAAGCGTGAAGACAGGATGCCAATCGGCAGATATGCGGCGATCGCCGCCGCCTGCGCGATCAGAAGCGTCACGTTGTAGTCGAGCCCAAGCACCTTGTCGGCATACACCGAATACTTGCTCGTGACGGCGTTATAGCCCATATACCAAAGCGCGACCGAAAGAAGGATCAGAATGAGAGACCGAAGCTCTGCCGGAGTGATCCTCCGTCTTTCGGCTTTCGCTTCACCATCCTCGCTACCGTCGTTGACCTCATCCGCCTCAGCTGCCCACCTCGGCTCTTTTACGGTGAACATGAAAATGAAGAGTGAGACAATCATAATGCCCGCGATCGCGACGAAGAAGGGCTGATAGGACATCAGCGCGCGCTCAGCCTCTCCCGTTCCGAAGAGCATACCGAGCACAAGTACGAGTGCGCCGCCGATGCTTCCCATCAGATTGATGACCGCGTTCGCCTTCGACCGCAGGGGCTTCGGCGTCACGTCAGGCATCAATGCGACGGCAGGTGAACGGAAGACGCCCATCGAGATCAGGATGAACAAGAGGATCAGAATAAAAAAGACAAGCGTCATAGGTGACTCGATCGTTTTCTGCCACGCATAGCTTTGCCGTGCGGGTACGACGTGATCGATATACCGATCGTCGTTCGCCGTTTCGCCGTTTTCCCCCGTAACGGTTGGACGGATCGCCGCAAATTCCTCGCGGGAATAAAGCTCCGTCAGCACGAACTCCTTTCCATCGGGTGTCTTCAGCTTCACATCAGCGCGAGAATCGTAGATCGCTTCAAGCGCTTCGGTACTATTTACATCTGCGACCTCGCTCACCTTTGAGAGCTGCATCTGATCAACGAAGGAAAGCCCGATGAAAAGAACGATCGCGAGAACCGTTCCGATCAGTATAAAAGGCGTTCTTTTTCCGTGCCTCGAGCTACTTTTATCTGAGAGTGATCCGAAGAAAGGAAGGAGCAAGAGCGCAAGCAGATTGTCAAGCGCCATGATCGCGCCCGACCAGGTCTGCGACAGACCGAACTTATCGGTCAGGATCTTCGGAATGATGTTATCGTACGCCTGCCAGAAGGCAATGATGAGGAAAAACGCGAACCCTACGAGCAGGGTCCTTTTGTAATTCAGCCTCGTCGTGCTCATTTTTTCCATATCGCTTTATTCCTTCCCTCTTTACGTAGCTTCGTTTCTGTTTTCTTTTTCGAGGAGGCGTCCTGCCTTCAGGACTGCCATTTGTGTTTTGCCGTCCCTGATCTCGTTCCGCTCAACCATTCCGAGAAGCTCTGTGAACGGGATGCGGAGCGGCTCGAGGAATTCGTCGTCGTCGGGATGGAGCGTCCCCTCGGAAAGCTCGAGCGCAAGATAGACCCATATTTTTTCGTCAAGGATAGCGGGTGAAGAATAGTATTCCCCGAGCGGGATCAGTTTTCCCGCGACAAAGCCGGTTTCTTCTTCCAATTCGCGCTTTGCCGTTTCGAGCGGATCCTCGACGAAAGAATTCCGCTTCCCCGCGGGGATCTCGAGGAGCACGTCCGAAAACGGATAGCGAAACTGTCTCACGAGAAGTGCATCTCCCTCCCTCGTAATCGGCAAAACCGCGGCGGCGCCGATGTGGCGGACGTACTCTCTCTTTGCCGTCTTTCCGTTCGGGAGTAAAACGGTGTCCCGAAACAGATGAACGACCACACCGTCATACAGCTCGGTCGTGTCGATCTGTGTTTCCTTCAGCGTTTCCCTTTCTTCCACGATGATTCCCTCCTGTATTCACGTTACAGCTTTATTATAAGCGCTTCGAAGAAAAAATGCAAGAGAAATTCCAATAATTTTATAAAGGAACGAAAATCTTCTCGTCCGCCCTTGATTTTTCGGAAGAAATATGCTACAATGTGTCAGGAAAATGTGACACGGTCCCCGCGTGTGGGATCCGTTTTGAAAGGATACGTTATGAAGCATATCGAGCTATATACAGACGGTGCCTGCCGCGGAAATCCCGGAAAAGGCGGTTGGGGGGCGATCCTCGTTTTCGAGGGCATCGAAAAGGAGCTTTCGGGCGGAGAAAAGGAAACGACGAACAACCGAATGGAATTGACTGCGGCGATCGAGGGACTCCGCGCGATCAAATATCCGTGTGAGGTGACGCTCACGTCAGACTCGAGGTACCTCGTCGACGCGATCGAGAAGAAATGGCTCGTTTCGTGGAAAAAAAAGAATTGGAAGAAGGCGGACGGCAAGCCCGTTCTGAACGTAGACCTGTGGAAGGCACTCGACGAGCAGCTCGCGCGGCATACGGTCTCCTTCGTTTGGGTCAAGGGACACGAGGGGCATCCCTATAACGAGCGCTGTGATGTCCTCGCAACGACCTTCGCGGATCAGCTTTAATACTTTGATAAAAAAGGACGGCTACGAAAAGTAGCCGTCCTTTTTTTGTCAAACACCCGAGATTCGTTCGAGGAAGCGCTCGGTGACCTTGACCGAGGTCTCTGCCGCCCGTGCGGCAAACACACCGAAGTCTCCGGGGGCACTTCCGTCAGCGTTGTCCGAGATCGCGCGGATCACAACAAACCCGACTCCGTTCAGTACAGCGACATGTCCGATCGCCGCGCCCTCCATTTCGCACGCGATCGCGTGGAAGTGCTCCTTGATGCGCGCCTTCCGTTCCCCGCCGCTGATGAACTGATCGCCCGACGCAATCGTTCCGACGAGGTGCGTGACGCCGAGCTCCGAGAGGATCTCATCGATCAAGGAGACGGCATCCTCGTCACACGGAACATGGATCCGATCAACGCCGAGCACCATTCCCGGGGCATATCCGAGCGGAGAGATGTCATAATCGTGCTCAACCGTGTCGGATGCGATCGCAACGTCTCCGACGTTCAGCGTGTCCGAAAGATTGCCCGCGACGCCCGTATTGAGGAGGAAATCGACGTGATAGGCGAGGATCATCGTCTGTGCGCACATAGCGGCATTGACCTTTCCCTCGCCGCAAATGGCAATGACGACGGGGACGCCGCAGAGCGTTCCCTCGGTAAATCGAATGCCCGCAAGCATCGTTTCACGCGGCTCAGCGATCTTTTCCTTCAGCGCCTCGGCTTCAACCTGCATGGCAGCGATAATTCCGATCTTTTTGTAATGCTTCATTTTCCCCTCCGTTACGACGGATATGAAAAATTGTCGGGGTCACCCATGGTAAGCGCATCAAGATAGCGCTCTGCCTCAAGCTGCGCCGCGCTGACCGAAAGATTCCGATAATTTCCGCATTCCCGTCTCGTGTTTCCGAACATTTCTCCCTCGTGCTGAAGGATCTTCTTTAAGACCTCTACGGTTGCGCGTCTTGCACGCGCGTGATCGGTGCCGCGCATCAGGAGATAGAATCCCGTCTGACAGCCCATCGGACCGAAATAGACGACGTCTGCTCCATATTCGCTGTTCCGCACGTAGGTCGCAAAAAGATGCTCGACCGAGTGCATCGTGAGGTTGTCCATATAGTCGCCCATATTCGGTGTACGCGTGCGCAGGTCGTACGTTGAAACGTCACCGTCGACGCGAGACAGATAAAAGCCGGGGACGATCTTGTCGTGATCGGCGTCAAAGGACGCGATCCGATTCACTTTTTTGTTTCCGTTCATTTTTTCTCCGTTAAGCTTCCGAAAGGATCTTTTCCTTGCGGGAAAGGATTTCGTCCGAAAGGATCTCCTTTTCGACCGTTTCAAAGCCGATCCGCTGAATGGTGTCGGCAAAGCGCTCCCCCGGATTTCCATTTTCGCGGAAGAAGAGGATCGTCTTTTCTACTACCGAGAGCACCTCAGCTTCATCTGTGAAAATCTTGGAGAGGCGAAGTCCGCGCGCAGACTTCTTGCCCCATCTGCCGCCGATATAAACGCTGTAGCCCGTCACCGCGATGTCAAACGCGCCAAAGTGACAAGCTGCGACGCATCTGCCGCAGTTGATGCAATCGTCCGTATGAACGACAGGCTTCCCGTCCCTGACCTCGATCGCCTGCATCGGGCAGGTCTTCTCTGCAAGGCACACCTTGCAGGAGCGGCACTTCTCCGCGTGAAAGCGCGGGACGCGCTGACCGATCACACCGAGATCATTCAGCTCGGGCTTCACGCAGTTGTTGGGACAGCAAGTCGGAGGCCAAGCGGTCTTAGGAAGACAAATTGGAGTAGCACCTTCTTGGCTCA
>JAZSIN010000252.1:0-1603 GCA_045533845.1 Eubacteriales bacterium
CCCCGCCTTACGAAAAGATCAGGATGATGATCCGAGAGGCGATAACCACCGCAATCAGAGAGAAGGGGTAGGTTGCCGCGTAAGCAGATGCGACGTCCTCGGTTCCCGAAACGTTTACGAGCGTTCCAAGGGCAGGGGTAGAGGTCATACCACCCGTGATCGAGCCGAGGTTGTTGAGAAGCGGGAGCTTCAGAACGAACTTCGCGAAGAAGAAGCCGACGAACATCGGGATGACGGTCATGATCACGCCGTAGACGAAGTAGATCGCCTCGAAGTGCTTCACGAATTCCGCACCGCCGGCAATCCCTGCACCGATGAGGAAGAGCATAAGCCCAAGCTCACGGAAAACCTTCAGCGTCGTTGCGTTCGGCATGATCGAGATCTTGCCGACGCGCGAGAAGTGGCCGAAGACGAGAGATGCGAGGAGGCATCCGCCCGTGGTGGTAAGGGAGAAGTTGCCGAGCTTCAGCGAGCCGATGAAGATGCCGATGACTGCGGCAAGAGCGAAGGGCATAAAGCCGAATTCATCCATATGAATGAGCTTGCCGTCGTACTTCTTTTCGTCAACGAGCGAGACCGAGGTGATCTTTGCTCTTTCCTCGTCCATATTCGCCTTGCAGAACTTCGGGATAAGCTGAACGAAGAGAACGACGCCGATGACGCCAAAGAGGTATGCGATGCCGTGACCGACCGATACGAGTCCCTCAAGGCTTGCGTCAACGGTATCCTTCGCTGCCGAAAACGCGGGGGTCGAGGTGAGCGAGCCCGACAGCAGGCCGACGAGCATTGCGGCAATATTCTCAGAGGGGCGATCGGGATTCAGAAGCTTATCGATGCCGATGCATCCGATGCAGGAAAGTGCGCCCGCGCCAATGATGATCAGACCGATCATAATATAGGACTTGAAGTTCTTCTTCAGGTTACCGAAGAACTTCGGGCCTGCGATGAAGCCGACCGAGGTAACGAACAGGATGAGACCGAGATTCTCAACGATCTTCAGGGCATTCCCCGCATAGGAGAGAGGACCGATCCCTCCGAGGGAGAGCTGCTCTGCAAGGGGCTCGTAGAAGAATACGCCGTAGATCAGTGCGACGATAAACACGCCGCCCGTGCCGAGGTTGACGCCCTTGATGGTAATTCTACCGAGGAGGTACCCGACAGCCGCGATCCCGAGGATCGAAAACATCAAAAAGGAAACAGTCTTGATCGAAAGCCCCATTGCGAAGCCCTCGAACAGTTCTACGTTAAAAAGAGTCATAAAATGCCTCCAAAAATTTTCTCTAGAAATTCCATATCCCATGAGAATGAGACCGAAGCCGCGCGGCTTCCCTCTCGCTCTCCTCGAACATGGGGGAGCCTTCCCCCCGCCCGTTTTCGGGAGAGAGGAAGGCGAAATAAAGCCAAATTACTTTGCTTCGTACTTGGGGTTGCCGTGCGTGTAGGTCGGGAGAAGCATCGGGGAAACCTTATCGGTCTCGATGCCTGCCGCTGCGAGCTCGTCCTCGAACGCCTTGACGTGGTCGAGCGTGAGCTTACCGACCGTCGTATTCTTTGCCGCTGCAGCTGCATTTACTCCTGCGTTACGACCGAATACGATGATGTC
>JAZSIN010000104.1:0-3310 GCA_045533845.1 Eubacteriales bacterium
CCCCGAAGCAAGGTTTAAACCTTGCTTCGGGGTTGCTGTATCAGAGTTTACTTGATAGAGTTTTCGTAAGCTTCGATCATCTTCTTGACCATCTGACCGCCGACAGAGCCTGCCTGACGGGAGGTGAGATTGCCGTTGTAGCCCTTGCTCAGGGTTACGCCGACTTCACTTGCCGCTTCCATCTTGAAACGGTTCAGTGCTTCCTTTGCCTCGGGAACAAGAGTCTTATTGCTTGCCATAATCTGAAATCTCCTATTGCTGATTGTCTGTGCCTCAGCCGCCCTTTCGGTTTCTTCCGCACGTCTGTTTCACGAATCCTTCCGCGCAGCGTCCGCACAATCTATATTGAATCGAGACGCTTTCGCGGCTCTGTTACTATTCTGCGCCGCGCGGTTTTCTTTATGAATGGCAAATTTTTAAATGTTTTATTCAGAGGCTTCACCGTAAATTTCAAGCTCCGACATATAGAGAATATCCGATCTTGCCTCGATCACACCGATCTCAAGACAATCAAAGGTGGTGAAATCGAATTCTGCACTGAACACGTCTGTACTGCTATCGTAGGGGATATACTCGCTGTCCGTTCCATTACAGGTCGCGAGGACGGTCCATGCGATGCTTCCATCCGCATTCTTTTTGCCGCCGAGGATATCGTATGCTCCGAGTGAGCCGTCGTGCAGCACGAAGAGAGAAAGTCCGTTTGCCGTGATCTGCGTATTCAGCTCGTAGCCGATCAGTGCACAGTATTTCCCTCCCGCCGTACCGTCCGCATGATACCCGGCAGATCGATCCTTGATCTTCCAATAGAGCACACTTCCGTCCGTCACAGAGCGCGCTGTGCGCGATCCGTCACAGAGAGAAGCCATACCTTGAATGCTTGAAAAGCCGATGCGTCCCCACCCTGCCGTTGCCTGATAGACGATCTTGGATTTTCCGGAGAGCATATATTCCTTCACGGATGAATATCCCGCCTCGCGGACCTCGTCCTCCGGGATCAAAAAATTGTTTTTACGCGCGGTGTTGCTTCCCTGGATCTCAACGATCTTTTGATGACCGCAACGGGTGCAGATCATTGCCTTCCATCCATTTGTGTTCGAGGAACCCGCATGAAGAAGCTGACCCTCATCCCCATAAATGTGATCTCCCACCACGCCAAGGCTCCCGGAAAAGGCTCCGTACCTTTCATTGTAATCATCGACCAGCCTCTGAAGCCCCCTCATATCGCTCGGAGAGGCAAATACTCTTGTAAAATTTGTCGTTTTTGATCCATTATAGTGCGCAGCCTCAAAGGAATCGAGGTCAAAATACTTGTGGATGCTGCTGTCATCACAGAACGCATACGGCTGTCCGACTGCCGATCTGCCCGTAACTGCCGTGTACGCCATCAGAGCCGTGAGATAGCCCGAAAGAGGGTTGGGATGGTGGGCGTCGCCCGATGAACCCGCACCAACCACACCGCTTCCGTTCGTTGTACCACTGTTGTTCTTAATGAAGGTTTCCTTGTTATAAGATTCCGTTGCGCCCGGAACGGTGTCTTCCCCGTTCGAAACGCAGTAAACAAGCTCGCCCCAATTCACGATCGAAACGCCTAGCTCCTTCATACGGGGAAAGGCATTGATGATATTGGAATGGTTATTATAATAGGTGTAAGAGTGACATAGATAGAAAAACTGCGTTTTTTCGGGGAAAAGGGACATAATGTTCAAAATATCTCTCGTGATCTCCGAATTGTTCTCGCCCGCTTCGGAGAGAAAAACGTAATCAACATCCAAAAATGCAGACGGCGCGCGGGGCTTCAAAGCGTTATTATAAATGTATTCGAGATTCCTACCGCCGTAGACATAGTCGTACACCGTGACCGATTCGCCGTTTTCACGGGCGAGCTGATAGAAATATCCCGTGTCAGTAGAACCCTGACCGCCGTTTATAACACAGTTTCCGTAATAAATAAAGGAGTTACCGATGAATGCAACGGTTTTTTTGTCAAGGGAAACGATCCCACCTGTGTTCTGTACCACTTCGTATGATTCCTCCGTTGCGCCGCAGCTCGTACAGCAGCGTGAAAGGATCCTTTCTCCGAGACAGGTGACGGCCTTGGTGTCGGTCCAATCGGAAAAACTATGCACGTGCTCTGTGTCGGCTTCGGGGCCTGCCGATGTCGATCCCTCCGAGTTTGTCGTGGTTTCTGCCTGCGTCGTTTCGTAGGGATCAGAAATATCACTGCTTTCTTCACTGCTTCTGTCGATTTCGGTTCCTGCCGATGTCGATTCCTCCGATTCTGCGGGGGGCTCTGCCTGCGTCGTTTCATAGGGGTCAGAAATATCACTGCTTTCTTCACTGCTTCTGTCGATTTCAGCTCCTTCCGATGTCGATCCCTCCGAGTCTCTCGTGGTTTCTGCCTGCGTCGTTTCATAGGGGTCAGAACTATCACTGCTTTCTTCACTGCCTCGACAGGACACAAATAAAACGGAAAGGAGTACGGTGAGAAGGAGGAGAGATATGACCCGCACAATATCAAGGATAATATGATTCCGACGCCCGTTCTTCACTAAAAATACGGCCTCCCCTACCGAAGCATCGCGTAGATGCTCATTATAATTGCACAGATCGGATATAGGCTTCCTATTCAGCATCGCAGTTCCCCCCCTTTTTCTTCTGCCTTCCTATAATACTATATCACATCTCCTTGGTAGTAGTCAAGAGACAAATGCGATTTTAGTAGGGGCGAAAGAAAAAATCCCATCACCGCGGAGATTACTATTCTGCGCCGCAGAGATTTCTTTATGAATGGCAAATTTATGTCGATTGGTTATAAAAAAAGCACACGTTTTTGCATAATGCAACGTGTGCTTTTTGCAGCGATCAGCGCCGCCGGCGTCTATTTTGGTGTCTGTGACTTTTTTCAAGGGCGAGCAAATACTGCTCTCTACGACGAAGCAACATCCAAATGCCGATTGCAATGCAGATGAGTGAATGAATGTGCCCCCAGCTCATTCCCCAAAGAATCGCCGTACGATCTCTGAAAAATTCCAACATAAAACGGATAACCCCGTAGGACAGCAATATCAAAAGCGCCAATGTGCCGTGATATGGGTTGAGCTTGTTCATTTTTTCATCCGCCTTGCTCCAAGAGAGTTTGGCTTGCTCCAAATACAGTAGCACTGTCAAAATTGAGAGATCAAAAAACATTTCTATCAAGGGTACGGGCAAATA
The DNA here is from genome assembly GCA_045533845.1 of Eubacteriales bacterium. Lineage (GTDB taxonomy): Bacteria > Bacillota > Clostridia > Oscillospirales > CAG-272 > JAZNOQ01. The sequence goes on from JAZSIN010000104.1 coordinate 3,214, forward strand.
AAACGGCCTTCCGTTGACCATTTGCAATTTTCCTGCGCAGCAATGAGCAAAAAAACACCCAAATCTCGATGCAACGATCAAAACCATACCTAGAGGT
>JAZSIN010000253.1:0-7150 GCA_045533845.1 Eubacteriales bacterium
CGCCTTGTCGTTACTTGAGATCATACTCGTGACGAGAATGACATCGGGCTGATTCGCAACGAGATACTCGATATCGAGCGTTGCGTTCTCCGAGCCCTCCTCGGCGGGTGAAAGACCTGATGCAATGTTGTTAAGACCGAGATCCTTCGCAACGATGCCCGCAATGCTTCCGTCGAGCTTGACCTGAAGCTTCTTCGAGGTGAGGTACAGGATCACGACCTTCTTCCCTTCGGTCGGAGCCTTTGCGCGGATCTCGTTATAGCGTGCCTCGATCGCATTTGCCTTCTCGACCGCAAGCTCCTCGTTTCCGACGATCTTACCGAATGCGCGGTAAGTCGCAAGAACGTCGGAGAGATCGCGCATATAGGTCGTAATCACCTTATATCCGTTGTCACGAAGGTTCTTGATGACGTCACTCTGCACGTTCTCCTGTGCGATGATGAGGTCGGGGGTGTGTGCGACGATGACCTCAAGGTTTACGTCGTTGACCTTGCCGATCGAAGGAAGCGCCTTGATCTCCTCCTCATACTCCTCGATAACCTTCAGGTTACTCGAGATCGTCGAGGTGCAGACCGCCTTGCCTCCGACATCGTACCAGATGTTGAGGGGGGTACCCGAAAGAACGGCTACGCGCTCGGGCTTCTTTTCGAGAACGGTCTCGTTTCCGATAAAGTCGCGGACGGTGAGCGGGTAGGTGTCACCCTTTACAACGATCGGAAGATCGTCCTCATCGATCTCGTCGCCCCCCGTAGTCACATCACCCGAGGCGTTCGGATCGCCGCCTGTGGTTTCGCCGCCGCCCGCGGTGGTTTCAGCGGGAGTGTTGCCGCCCGTGCAGGCGATAAAAAGAACGAGTAAAACGAGGAACAGAGAAATAAGTTTGATAAATTTCATAGCAATATCCTTTCTGTGCTTCCGAAAAGGCGCTACGTAAAATAGCGCCCCACGGTCCTCGATTTGCAAATCGAAAGAAATATTCCTTTCATCTCAGAAAGCCGTCGACTTGCTCCCTCGATGTCCTCAGAAGGCAGTTACAGAGGAACCCTATGAGAAGAAAAGGATCTGCAGAATCCCGTCCTCGCTCACCGTTCTCATTATAACACGCCGAAAAAAGGTCTGTCAATACCCCCCCACCCTATCCCAAAGGCGGTTTTTTCCACTTTTTCTGAAATTTTTTCTGATTTTTGCCATTTTTTCAGAAAAGCTTATGCCCTGGCAAACTGCTCCTTCCACGTGTGGATCGCCTCCTCCTTGACGCCGAGACGGATCTCGAAGGAGGAATTGATCATTCCCTCAAGCCGCGACGGGATCTCCTCCCGCTTCACGGTCGGAAGATCGATGCTTCCCTTCATATCGGTAGCACGGTTGTCAACCTCGACGATGATCGCGCGCCGTTTCATCTGCATCGCCTTGATGCCCGCATGGAGACGCGTGCCGACGAAGTCGACCTCCTTCTCTCGGAGCACCTCGGTATACGCGGACAAGGCGGGCGAGACGATGTGAATACCGTCAAGCTCTCCGAGAGACGCGAGGTATTCGTAGTCTCCTCTTCCCTGCACCCAGAAGTACAGCTCCCCGTAGCATCTTCGCAGGATCTCGATCAGCCTCTTGTCGCTCTCCGGATCCTTCTTATAGTCGGTCAGAGTGAAGATGACCGCACCCGACTTATCCTTCCTGATCTGTGCGCAGTGCGCATCGGTCAACTGCCACGTCGTCGCACAGCCCGTGTTGATCGCCTTAAGCCCGAGCGATCGGAGAAAGGCGGCGGTCTTTTCGTCGCGTGCCGAATGGACGAGCTCGCGGCTCAGCACCCTTCGGAGGAGCGTGCGCGTGTAGAGATTCGGCTTTCTGTCATCCGAGCCGAGTCCGACGCCGACACAGACCGTTCCCCGCGCGATGCGGGTATTTGCGAGATTGATGTTCCACAGCGGGGTCGGGACGAGCATATTGCGGTTGATGATATTCGTTCCGAAGAGGAACTTATACAGCACCTCGCCCTCCGAGCCACCGAGGGCGGTCTTTTCAAAATTCTGATACCAATACGAAACGGGCGTATGGGTGGGATAGTGGATCACGAAGCGATCACGGAGAATGAACTCGAGCTCGCGTTCACAGCTCTCCGCGATGATATAGTCTCCCATATTCGGTGTTCCGATCGAGGTGTCAAAGCAAAAGATCTTCTCCATACAGACGTTCAATTCTCCTTTGATTCGTTCATTCGGCTTCGCTTCAGGAATTTGTTCTTCACTGTGAGAAGCTCGGTTTTGAAATAAAAGACGGCGATCACGAATAGGGCGATGAGCCACAGGAAGACGTACAGCACCGAAAGATGGACGTAAACAAGCACGGTCACAAGGATCAGCACGGCGAGGACCGCCATATGCACGGGCTTACAGGTAAACGGCATCATTCGTCTGAGCAGGACGATCCGCATCGCGGTCGACGCGAGATAGCCGAGGATCAAGGCGTCGTTTGCCGCCCCCGGTCCGGCACCAAGACGAATGAGGAGGATATTCGAAAGAACGGCGACAACCGCACCGAGAAGCGTCGACAGAAAGATAATGTTCGTCTTCTTCAGCGAGCTGAATATCGTCCCCATAAAGGTGCTGACGATGGCGAGTCCCGTTCCGATCATCGCAGCGGGGATCATTGCGATCGAGGCGTGATACTCGGGCCCGATGAAGGACGGAAGGATCCACAGCCCGATCTTCACCCCGACGACGAGAAGTGCAACGCAGTACATCACGACCTTATAATAGGTGACAAACGCCGCGGAATAATACCGTCCCGTGTCGCGCGCGTCATTGTCGTGCGCGTACGCCTCCTCCTGCCACGTGAGCTGAACACACGAGGAGACGAGGTAGAGGATCTGATTGAATTTATTTGCAACACTCAGGTAACCTGTCGCCTCGGGTCCGAGCATATAAGTCACGATCACGCGGCTCGACGAGCTGAGAAGCCAGAATGCGACCGAATTGACACAAAGCGGCAAGGAGAAGCGGAGCATCTCCCTGAATTTTTTGCGGTCGAAGTACCTCGGCTTCAGATAGGCGTAGATGCGGCATCTGAAAATGAGATACACGGTGGACACAGCGGACGAGAAGCAGAAGGAGATAAAGAGTGCCGAGTAGTCCATCTTAAAAAGCAGGATCATCACGAGATTCGAGCTCGCGAGCAGCAGGGTCTGAAGCACGCCCGAAACGGCGTAGTCAACGTTTCGGTTGAGGGCTCTCGCGCATGAGCCGACCGCCGTGGAGAGCGCCGACAGAAATCCGTACAGCACCACCCAAAGGTAGTATTCAGTATGAAAAAAGGCGCCCGTAATGCCGAGAAAGGCGAAATACGTAACGGAGGAGATCAAGAGGATCGCGAGTCCGTTCGTGATCGCACTTCCGCCCGTGTCCTCGTGGTTCTCGAGCTTAAACTTGAGAATGCCCGAGCCGATATCGAGGAAGATCATACCCGAAAAAAGGGTGATCAGCGTTACGGCGGTGTCGTAAACGCCCATATCGTCAGCGGGAATGTATTCGGTATAGATCGGTAAGAGGAAAAACACGATCAGCTTCGACAGTACGTTTCCCACGAAATACACTGCCGTGGATCTCATCACTTTTGAAACACTCATATCCGCTCCTGTATGCTCTCTGCGCTTTGTGCGCTTCGTCTTTCCTTCTATTATAACAGATTTTTCGTTTAAAATCAACTCTTTTTTTCTGCGCGGCAGAAACTTCCGAAAAAAAACGGGCGGAACGGCTCGAAAAAGCCGTTCCGCCGCGGCGGGAGCACATCAGCGGTATCGGTTATCGGTGTATCCCGAGTAGCCCGATCCGCCACCTCCGCCGTTTTGATCCGAATAGCGGTTGCCGCTGTCCCCGCCGTCCTTGTTTTTCTTACTGTTCTTCACCGCGCGAACGATGAAGAAGATCCCGAATGCAAGGAAGACAAGACAGAAGAGAAGCGTCACCACGTACGAAACAGGCATCGTTCTACCGAAGACGTCCTCCATTTCATCGACAACGATAACGACGGGAATATCGGTCGCCTCGGTGAAGCGTGCAAGCGCGTCGTTCACGGTCGCATCGGTCAGCGCGATCGACGCCTTATTCGTGAGGTGCGACGTCACCTGCGCGTGGTTTTCGTTACAGGTGAAGCTCGACGAAAGTCCAAGTGACGTCACGCGCGTCTTCATCTGATCCATCGCGACCGCAAGGTTCGAGTCGAGCGAGAATTCGTAATAGGTCGCGTTGATCGACGAAATCATCGCCCGTCCGAAGGCGCTCTCCGCCCCGCCGAACAGGAGGTTCACGTCGGCAGCGATATGGTCGCCCACCCACGCGATGCAGTTGAACTCCTCATAGTTTTCGTCGACGAGGAAAATGATAAGGAGATTATCCTCATACGCCGTAGACGCACCGAATTCCTCAGCATAGCAGAGGTCCGCATACCGCTGGAACGCCTGCTCGTCGTATTCGACCACGCCGCCTTCGCGGAATGCGGTCACAGCGTTTCCGATCGTCCCCAGAAACAGGGTAAGAGAAAGCACGATCATCAGAATCGGAACGAGAATGACACCGAGGAGTCCTCCGAGGCATCCGCCGCCATAATATCGCCGTCCGAAATAAAAGCGCGGTCCGAAGCCAAATCCGTAATGATGATGGTGATGCGGTCCTCTGAAGCCGCCTCCGCCGAAGCCACCTCCTCCGCCAAAGCCACCGCCGCGGGAGCCTCCGCCCCCAAAGCCGCCTCCACTACGTCCTCCACCGGGTCCGGGCATAATCGTTTCCTCCATAAGACATAAATTCAAGGAAAACGCTCCGACACCCAAAAGAGAGGAATCGGAGCAGTCCCTTGTGCCACCCTCATTCTACCATAGAACGGGGCACTTGTCAACAAAAATTTTGTGTTCCCTTTTATTCTGTGCAGGCGGGAACCACACTATGTACGCGCGCTGAGTATTCGGTAATGCCGAGGTGCGTCTCACCGTCGATCTGCACCGCGCGGGGCTCGTCGAACCGTACCGAGACCTTCTTGCCCGTCAGCATCGTAACGTGCTTCTTGTTTTTGATATGCTCTCCCTTGAAGATCGACGGGAAGATCATCAGCGTTTTGAGTCTGCTCGAGCCGTGGAACAGGAGCACCGAAACCGTCTTATCCTCTGCCCTTCTGTCCTGCACGGGTGTTGCCATCATACCGCCGCCGTAGAAGCGACCGAACATCGTCGGCGCAAGCCATGCCTTCTTGAACACGTATTCCTTGCCGTCGACCGTGACGTGCGCCGTCGTCGGATGGTAATAGAAGAGGCAGCCCTTGATCGCAATGCTCGTATAGTTGATCTTTTTCTCGGGGGTATCTCTGCGGATCAGGTCTCCGACCTCACAGCAGTAGCCGTCGATGCCGTAGCCGACGCCATTGATGAAGAGGTGCTCTTCCCCATTCAGGGTCACCGTCGGGAGATCCTTCAGATATTCGTTCAGCGGAAGGGGCTTGTCTCCGCCGCAGATGTCGTGCCAGAAATCGTTTCCGCTTCCGCACGGATAGTACAGAAGAGTATGCTCGATCGTGAGACCCTTCGTCGCGTTGATGAAGCGGTTCAGCGTTCCGTCACCGCCGCAAAGCACAATCTCGTCATCGAGCGGGATCTCCGCAAAGAAATAGCGATAATCCTCGACCTTCGTGATATCGCGGTAGATGACATTCCCCTCCCCGTAGATCGCGTCTAGGCGCTTTGCCGCATCTACTCCGCGTTGGTTGCAGGAAAGCGGGTTAAAGAGTGCATAATATTTCTTCATATCGACAGCCTCCGTAAAAAATATAGCCTTATACAGTACTATCTTAACAGAGCATTTTCAAGTTTCCTTCAACTGTTCCTCAACTTTCGTTGAGGTTCGACAAAATTCGGACGGGATCAAAGGCTCGTAATCGGAAGCGTCACCGTGAAGCGTGCGCCGCCCGTTTCGCAGTTTTCCGCAGAGATACTGCCGCCCGCGAGGTCTAGGATCTTCTTAACGAGAGCAAGTCCGAGCCCGTTCCCCTCCTCCTTGTGCGAGGTATCCGACTGATAGAATTTATCGTAGATGTGCTTCTGTGCGTTTTCGTCGATCCCGGCGCCCTCATCCTCGACGACCGTGACGAGCGCACCGTCCTTTTCCTCCAGGGTGACACGGATCACACCGCCTATGGGAGAAAATTTGATCGCGTTCTCGATGAGATTGTTGAATACGTGCAGCATCAGGGCTTCGTTTCCATAGTAGTAAAACTCCCCAAGGGAGACGTCAAACTCGAGCGTTTTCTCCGCCCATTTCGGCTCGAGGAAGACGACCGACTGTCTGAGCTGCTCGTCGAGGCGGTAACGCCGCTTCTGCCCCTCAATCGCCTGCGTATCGAGCCTTGAGAGGAGGAGAATGTTGCCGACGAGGGTCGACATCCGTTCGGTATTGACGCGGATCTTTTCGATATACGTGCTCCGCTCCTCCATGGTCAATGCTTCGTCCTGCAGGAGCATTGCATAGCCCTCGATCGCATTCAGCGGGGTTTTGAACTCGTGCGAGACGTTCGAAACAAAGTCCGACTGCAGGATCTCGGTCGCCTTCAGTTCCTTCACCATCACATCGAAGCTGTGGTTGATGCTCTCAATCTCACGAATGCGCGTACGATTCGACACGGAGGCGCTGAAGTCTCCCTCCGCGACTGCATCCATCGCTTCCTGAAGCCGACGGATCGGACGGACGATAACCCAGCCGATCAGCACGGTGAGGCCGAATGCGATGAGGAGACTGAAAAGGACCTGAAACCATGGCGTTGTAAATCCGACCGTGCGGTTCAGTTCGCTGTTCACAAGCTCGGAGATAAAGAGCGCTACCGAGACCGAAACGAAGATGAGGAGCATGCTGAGCGCGGTGAAATACCACGTAAAGCCGATCGTGCGCCGCCCGATCTTTGCGAGCATACGAAGCTCTCTTTTCCTTCTTTCACCGTTTCCCTTGCTCATTTTCGCACCACCTTGTAGCCGATCCCGCGGATCGTCACGATCTCGAGGTCGGGGTTGTCCCTGAGCTTCTCACGAAGCCGCCCGACGCGCACCTCGACTGTATGCGTATCGCTTCCCGCGCCGTAGCCCCAGACATCGTCCATCAGCTGCTGACGTGTGAAG
>JAZSIN010000270.1:0-2135 GCA_045533845.1 Eubacteriales bacterium
TCCTCTAAATTGCTGAATGTGAAAAAAGGGGAATGAGAAAAGTCTTCCAAGCCACTTAAAAATCTTATTCAATCATTCCCACTCGATCGTGCCGATCGGCTTCGGGGTGAGATCGTAGAGGACGCGGTTGATGCCCTCGACCTCGTTCGTGATGCGGTTCGTGATGTGGTGAAGGAGCGCGTAGGGGATCTCCTCGATCGTTGCGGTCATCACATCGGTGGTGTTGACCGCGCGAATGATCGCGGGCCATCCCTCGAGCCGCGCTTCGTTGCGGACGCCAACGCTCTTGACGTCGGGGATCGCGATGAAGTACTGCCATACCTTGCCCGCAAGTCCGTTCTTGTCAAACTCCTCGCGGAGGATCGCGTCTGCCTCGCGGAGTGCGTGCAGACGGTCGCGCGTGATCGCGCCGAGGCAACGGACGCCGAGTCCGGGACCCGGGAACGGCTGACGGTACACCATCTCGTGCGGGAGACCAAGCGCCTCACCGACGACACGGACCTCGTCCTTAAAGAGAAGCTTTACGGGTTCGACGAGCGACATTTCCATGTCCTCGGGAAGTCCGCCGACGTTGTGGTGGGACTTGACGGGCTTGCCGCTTTCCTTTGCCTTGATGCTCTCGAGAATGTCGGGGTATATCGTGCCCTGTGCGAGGAAGGAGATCCCATCGAGCTTCGCCGACTCCTCGTCGAAGACCTTGATGAATTCTGCGCCGATGATCTTACGCTTCTTTTCGGGATCCGATACCCCTGCAAGGAGATCGAGGAAGCGGTCGGTCGCGTCAACGTAGATGAGGTTTGCGTCGAGTGCCTTTCCGAAGACCTCGATGACCTGCTCGCTCTCGCCCTTGCGCATCAGACCGTGGTTTACGTGGACACAGACGAGCTGCTTTCCGATCGCCTTGATCAGAAGGGCTGCGACGACGGAGGAGTCGACGCCGCCGGAAAGTGCAAGAAGGACCTTCTTGTCACCGACCTGCTGTCTGACCGCTTCGATCTGCTCGTCGATAAATGCATCTGCCAGCGCCTTTGTGGTAATGCGCTGCATCGATTCGGGGCGTACGTTGTTGCTCATAAAAATTGCCTCCATATTATAGTTCTATGTCTGTAATTATACCTTTTTTTATTGTATTTTGTCAAGAGGATTTTAAAAAAAACAGCGCAAAAAAATGCCGAAATTTATGGAGCGGGACGGGCATTTTTTGTGTGGCGGAAGAATCGGCGTGGGAGAAGCTTCCCTTCGGTTTTTTTTGCTAAAAAAACAAAAAGGACTTGAAAAAAAAGGAAAGTTGTGTTATCATTTACAGTGTTATACTCATATGCACTACAATTTGTGCTGAATCCGATATGGAGGCTATTATGAATCCTACGTATTTTCTTGCCGTGGATATCGGCGCGTCGAGCGGCCGTCACATCCTCGGGCATCTCGACGGCGGGAGACTGATCCTCGAGGAGGTCTATCGCTTTCCGAACGGAATGCAGAAGAAGGACGGTCGACTCGTCTGGGAGATCGACTCTCTTATAGAGCATGTAAAGATGGGTATGAAGGTCTGTAAGGATCTCGGTCAGATCCCGTCCTTTATGGGGATCGACACCTGGGGCGTTGACTTCGTGCTTCTCGACAAGGAAGGGGAGCGTCTCGGGGACGCGGTCGGATACCGCGACGGGCGCACCGAGGGAATGGATGCGGTCGTTTCGCGCGACATCTCCGAGGCTGAGCTTTATGCCCGGACGGGCATTCAGAAGCAGATGTTCAACACGGTCTATCAGCTTGTCGCGCTCCGCGAGCAGGAGCCCGAGCTGCTCAGCCGTGCCGATCGACTTCTGATGATTCCCGATTATCTCGCCTACACGCTGACAGGCGTGAAGGCGAACGAATACACCAATGCGACAACAGGTCAGCTCGTGAATGCCGAAACGGGGGATTGGGACGTCGAGCTTCTCGAACGGCTTTCGATCCCGACGGGTATTCTCGGTCCGATTTCTCCTGCGGGAAGCGTGCTTGGCTCACTTCTCCCCGCTGTCAGGGAGGAGGTCGGGTACGATCTCACTGTGATGCTCCCTGCGACGCACGACACGGGCTCCGCGGTGCTAAGTCGGAGGCCAAGCGGTCTTAGGAAGACAAATTGGAGTAGC
>JAZSIN010000221.1:0-4452 GCA_045533845.1 Eubacteriales bacterium
CTCCGACTTCGCCGCCCGCGATCAGACGCGAGGCGAGCGCGACGGTTTCGCCGTTTGAGGCGAGGAGAGCAAGCTTCATAATAACAAATATCCTTCCCGCGTGCGGAGAGCCTCCGAACGCTGTGGGTCTGAGCCGGTATAAATAAATGGTATAAGACATAGTATAGCACACTTTTTATAAAAAAGCAATAGAAGGGAAAAATTTCCGCACAGATTTTCGGAAAAAGCAGAGCCGAAGTTCTCGTGTGCTCTGCTTTTGTGCATCTTTACTGTATGGGAAGGGTGATTTTTGTGAAAATAAACATCACGCCGAGGCGAAAGATTCACTTGACAAAATTTTCTTTGTGTGGTATAATCCTATTGCATCATTGTTTGCATGAAAAATAACCAGAAAGGAGAATCACTCATTCAAGGTGCGTGGCCGTATGGGAAATACGGCTCGTATTTGTGAATGAAGCACACAAGATGAACAACAAACTGATCAGACTTATTGCGCTTGTGCTCGTATCGCTGATGCTTCTGTGCGCGGTTGCTTGTGACGGCGGAAGCGGTGGTGACGAGACCACCCAGAATCCGAACGGAAGCACTCCCGCAGGCCCCGGTGGATCCACCCCCGCAGGTCCCGGCGGCGATGAGACCTATGAGCCGATCGACGTTCCCGAAGGTCTTGCTTACGGCAACTCGGTTTCGATCCTTTATTGGTCGGACGTTGAGGAGCCCGAGTTCGAGGTCAAGGACGTCTCGCTCGACCACACGCTCAATGCGATCTACTGGAGAAACCAGAACACGGTCAAGTACCTCGGTCTTGACGAAAAGGAGGGTCTCGTTTGGACGCCCCTTCCGGGTAACGACAAGCAGAAGGCTTCCTTCGCAGAGCAGGTCGGTGCAAGCTACTCCTCGGGTAAGCGCGACTACGATATCGTTGCTGCATACTCCCGTACCGCAGCTCTCTGCGCGATCAACGGCTACTATGCAGACCTGAACGCAATCGACGACTCTCACCTCCATCTCAACAGACGTTGGTGGACCCCCTCGCTCGTTTCGACGGTTACGATCGACGACTCGATCTACTTCCTCTCGGGCGATATTTCGACCAACACCATCCATATGATGTATGCGATCTTCTGTAACACCGAGATGGTCAAGGAGCTCAACCTCGAGGATCCGGTAAAGCTGGCTGTTAACGGCGGATGGACGCTCGATAAGTTTATGAGCCTTTGCGAGGGCGTATTCCGTGAGCTGAACAACGACAGTAAGCCCAGCGCAGGCGACCGTTTTGGCTTCGTTTCGACGCAGGCTCACTCCGAGGCGTTCTGGCAGGGATCTGACCTTTACTATGTCGAGGTTGACGAGGACGAGGTCCTCCTGATCTCGGATGACGTTACGAGCCAGAAGGCAACGACGCTCGTTAACAAGCTCATCGACTTCTACCAGACGATCGACGTCCGTGGCAGAGGATCGCCGGAGCAGGAATTCATCGCTGAAAACGCACTCTTCACCCAGAACCGTATGAAGTTCGCGCAGAACTACCTCTCGAAGGTCTCCTTCAAGTATGCAGTTCTCCCGACTCCGAAGTACGACGACAGACAGGTCGGCTACCGCACCTGTATGGCAAACCCCTTCACGCTTTGGGCTGTTATGAAGGACGTAGCAGAGGATCCGGATATGCTGAGCGAGTGCTCTGCGGTTCTCGAGGTTCTTGCTTATCAGGCGTACTGCAACACCACGCCTCAGATTTTTGAGACCAACCTGAAGGTCAAGTACACCGACGAAAACAATCTGGATACCGTTAAGTGCTTCGACCTCATCCGTGATGGCGTTGTATATGACCTCGGTCGTATGATCCCCGATACGGAGATCGGTACTTATCTGGCTGACCGCTTCTCGGCAACCGTCGTAGGTAAGGACGACTGGGCGACCGTTAAGGCGGCAAACCTGACGATGCTTCGTAACAATCTTGAAAAGATCGTTGAGAAGATCGACGGCCACAAGTACGGCTAATTGAATTTTACCGTTTGAAAGAACGGAAAGGGGCTGAGTCATTGACTCAGCCCCCCCTTTTTTTTGCGTGGCGGTTTAAGGGGGCGGAAGAAAAGTGAAAAAACGGGATGAGAAAAATGAAGAAAAGCCTTTACAAATCCGTATAAATGTGGTACAATGAGTTGAAAAGCTGCCTCAAGCACGTATGCCCAAATACGGAGAAAATACTTTCGGAGGAGCAATCATGAAGTTTACAAGTGACCTGCACGTCCATACACATCTTTCTCGCTGCGGAAAGCCCCCGGCGACCGTAGAATACTATATGAACAAGGCGCGAGAGCTCGGCTTGAAGACGCTCGGCTTTACCGACCATATGTGGGACAGCGCGATTCCGGGCGCAAATAAGTTCTATTCCACGCAGAACCTCGAGCACGTGATGAAGATCCGTGCAGAGCTTGACGCGGCAGACAAGACGGGGATCGACCGCATCCTCATCGGCGCGGAGGGCGAATACGACCCGCGTCGCCACGACGTTGCCATTACGAGAGAGGTGGCGGAGCAGCTCGACGTCCTTCTCGTTCCGAACTCGCATACGCATATGACGATGCCGGAGGAGTATTATCAGCCCCGCCGTCACGCCGAATTTATGCTCGAGGCATTTTACGACATCGTGAATTCCGAGATTGCACCGTTCATCACGGCGATCCCGCACCCCTTCTCAGCGGTCAACTGCGAGAAGAAACACTACCCGCGCCTCTATCCCTATCTCGCGATTTCAAACGACGAGTTCAAGCGTTGCTTCGCTCTCGCCGCAGAGAAGGGGATCGCGCTTGAGATCAATCCGTATCAGTTCAGGGATATCCCCGAGGACGATCTCGAATCCGACGAGCTTGCCCGCGAGCGCTTTCGTATGTATCGCATCGCAAAAAGCGAGGGCTGTCTCTTTACGATCGGCATCGATTCCCATTCGGACTTCTACCACGACTACTATCATTTGATCTATCCCGTTGCGGAGATCCTCGGGCTCACCGAGGATGACCTCCACCCGCTTGCGCGGTAACGCTGCTTTTGTGGACTTACCGTTAGCAGAAAGGCGGAAGGATTCCTGGTTTCGTAAAATTTACCTTTTGAAAGGAACAAAAATATGACAGAGATCAAGACCGGCGCGATGCGCCACATCGAACACCACGCAGACCTTTGTATCATCGGCGGAGGACTTTCGGGGCTTTGTGCAGCGATCGCTGCCGCAAGAGAGGGAACGAAGGTCGTCTTGATGCAGGACAGACCCGTCCTCGGCGGAAACTGCTCGTCCGAGATCCGTATGTGGGTACGCGGCGCAAAGGGAAAAGAGAATCGCGAGATGGGCATCATCAGCGAGCTCGAGGAGGAGAACATCTACCGTAACCCCTCGCTCGTCTACTCGAATTGGGACAGCGTAATGTGGGGAAAGGTGAAGGCGGAAAAGAACATCGAGCTTATCCTGAACTGCTCCTGCGTCGACGCCGATATGTCTGAGGACGGCAAGAGCGTCGTTGCAGTCAAGGGCTGGCAGCTCACGACCTACACCTGGCACACCGTAACCGCGAAGTATTTCGCAGATTGCTCGGGCGACTCGGTGCTCGCTCCCGTTACGGGCGCACTCTACCGCGTCGGCAGAGAGGGACACGAGGAATTCAACGAATCGATCGGCCCCGCCGTCAGCGACCGTAAAACGATGGGTATGTCCTGTCTGCTCCAGGCGCGCGAGACCGACCACTACGTTCCGTTCATCGCACCCGAGTGGGCGTACGTCTACGAGTCCGACGAGGACTTCGATTACTGTGTCGCAGAGAACACCTCGAAGTCGACCGATAAAACGGACGCCGTCGGAAGCGCACAGGCGGAAAAGGCGAGAGCGTGCAATCGAACGCACACGCTCGGAACGAGCGGAACGAACTTCTGGTGGCTTGAGCTCGGCGGTGAACACGACAGCATCCACGACACCGAGACCCTCCGCGACGAGCTTCTGAAGATCGCGTACGGTATGTGGGATCACATCAAGAACCGCGGCGACCACGGTGCCGATAATTGGGAGCTCGAATGGGTCGGCTTCCTCCCCGGTAAGCGTGAGAGCCGCAGATACGTCGGCGCGCACGTTCTGACGCAGAGAGACATAGAGAATGCGGGACGTCACTTCGACGATATCATCGCATACGGCGGATGGTCGATGGACGACCACCATCCGGGCGGCTTCTATTCACCGAAGGATCAGTCCCCGACCCTCTTCCACCCCGCACCGTCTCCCTACGGAATTCCGTACCGCGTTCTTTATTCGAAGAATATCGAAAACCTCTTCTTCGCAGGCAGAAATATCAGCACGACGCACGCGGCACTCAGCTCGACGCGCGTCATGGCGACCTGCTCGCTCCTCGGTCAGGCAATGGGAACGGCGGCTTCGATCTGCGTATCGAAGGGACTGACCCCGAACGAGGT
>JAZSIN010000046.1:0-24433 GCA_045533845.1 Eubacteriales bacterium
GTACTCCTCGGGATTCTCGGAATATTTGACAACGTCGATCTTCTCGCCGCCGAGTTCCTCAACGATATTGTTGATACGTACACCGTGGTTACCGATACAAGCACCGATCGCATCCACGCTCTCATCACGGGAATAGACCGCGATCTTGGTTCTCGAGCCCGCTTCACGCGATACGCCCTTGACGAGGACGGTACCGTCCGCGATCTCGGGGATCTCAAGCTCAAACAGTCTGCGAACAAGTCCGGGATGAATACGGGAAAGGGTAACGAGCGGACCGCGCTGTTCCTTATTAACCTCCATAACGAAGACCTTGATCTGGTCGCCGACGTAGAAGGTCTCGCCCGCGATCTGCTCCTCGTAGCGAAGCACCGCGCGGCCGTTTCCGGTCTCGAGCACAACGTCTCCGTTTACGGGATCGACCTTGCTGACCGTCGCCGTGATGATCTCCTCACGCTTGCTTTCATAAGCTTCCTGCGCGACCTTACGTTCACCCTCGCGGATACCCTGAATGATGACAGACTTTGCGGCAGCCGCAGAAAGACGGCGCAGATTTTTCGTCTTGACCTCGGTTTCGATGACCTTTCCGATCACGTTGCGCTTGCTGAGAGACTTTGCCTCCTCGAGCGACATTTCGCAAAGGGGGTCGGTGACCTCCTCGACAACGGTCTTCTGAAGGTAGACCTTAAGATCCTCCTTGACGGGATCGAAGGCAACGCGGATCATTGCGGTCGCACCGTATTCCTTGCGGAGCGCGGATTCGAGTGCCACCGTGATCTTCTCCAGCATATAATCCTTCGGGATTCCCTTTTCCCGTTCGAGCGCGTCGAGCGCCGCGAAAAATTCCTTGTTCATAAATCCAAAATTCCTTTCGTTGCGGGGGTTTTCCCGCAAAATACGTCTATGTGTTCGGCATACGCCGACGTAGTCAAACCGTAGTGCGCCCGATCTCCGTTCAGCCGAGCGACGAGAAATCGAAGTAGGTCTGCACCTTTGCGATCGACGCGCGCGGGAAGGTCTTCGTTTCCCCGCCCTTTTCGGGATCGTAATTCCCGAGCCCGATGGTGATCTCACCGTCATCGCACGGAAGCAGGACGCCGCGATAGAGCTTCGAACCGTCAACGGGCGCGTAAAGGCGAACTTCAACGCTCCAGCCCTCACACGCGGAGAGGTGGAAATCATTCTTCAGCTCGCGCTCGATCCCGGGAGAGCTGACCTCAAGGACGTACGCATCGGCGATCGGATCCGCAGCGTCGAGCACGGGGTCGATGGCGCGATGGAAGCGCTCGCAGTGGTCGATGTCCACACCGTCCTCGCGGTCGATCGTAATGCGAAGAACGTACCGCCCCCCCTCACGAACATATTCGATGTCCCAGATCACGAGCTCCTGCTCGTCTGCGATCGGACTGATGATATCAAACACCGTATCCGCGACCTTTTTCGTCGGACGCGACGCGCGATTTTCCTTTTCCATACCGTCCTCCTGTACCGCGAATATCGTCCCGTGACCGTCCCAAAAATTAAGAGCAGGTTTTTAAGAACCCGCTCCAACGATCATCACACTATACTCTACAATAGGTAGTATACCACGCCTTGCAAAAAAAAGCAATACTTTTTTGCAATTTTTTCATTTTTTTCTTTTTTTACAAAAGAACCCTCCTCCGAGTCCTGTTTTATGGGCAAAATATTGGCGAAATCTTCCTTGGGGGTGTTTACAAATCGAAAAAAGTATGTTATACTATACTATGATTTTATTTATATTTTAATGAAAGCATTTACCCGGCAGGAGGAATTCTCTCCCCGCGCCGGTCTTACGTATCCCCGGTCCCCCACAGGGGAAGAGAGGAGTCCGAATGAAAAAGAATCAGCTCCCGGAGGCACGCATCCCCGCCTCCTCACAAAACAAAAGATCCGTCGAGCGTGCAGAGCTCCTGCGGGAATTCCGCAGCACCGAAGCCTCCACCTCGCGTTCTGCCGTAGGCGGCATTTGCATCCTGCTTGCTTTTCTCGCGCTGTCCGCCCTCGTCCTTTACGTATTTCTGACCGCGTCCTATTCTGCGAGCGGTATGCTCCTTTTGCCGCGTGAATTCCCGATGGTAGCGGTCGCCGTCATCGCAGTGTACGTGCTTGCGTGCATCGTCCTCCTACTCGTCGGTCGCCGTATCGCGCTCTCCCGTTTTTTGAAGAAGCGGCTCGCGGCGTCCACCGACTCCTCCGCGATCCGTCTCTTCAAGGAGAAGATCGACCTTCCCTACGTGATCACGAACGCAGACGGCACGATCGTCGTCGCCAACCGCGCATTCGAGGACGCCGTATCGGGAAAGTACAGCTCGGTCGGCGAAGACATCCGCGACATCTGCAAGACCGCACTTGACAGCATCATTCGTACCACGACCGCAGAAAGCTCGACCGACAAACGGATCGGCGAGATCCACTCTGCGGCAGTCCGTGCCTATCCCGCCGCACTCCACCAGACCGCGACGGCGGACGCCTGCCTCGCGCTCCTCCGCGAGATAGACGAAATCTCCCTGTCGCTCGGCTCCTCCGAGGGACTCGCGTCCGAGTCTCCCCTGCTCCGCGTTCACGAGATCGCCTCGGCGGCTTTCCGCGAGGCGGAAAAGCGATCCGAGCTCTGGCACCTTTGCCTCGGAACGCTCGACAACGTCCTGTCGGAATCCGCAGGAGGCTCAGACAACGGAAGCAGCGAGCGTCTTTCCCGCATCTATGAGCTTGCCCGCAGCGCCTACAAGTCGGCACTCGAAAAGGAAAACGAAACGCTTCGAGAAAACGCCATCCGTGACTTCACGGAGGCTCTCGAGAAGATCGTTCTCATCGCAGAGGCAGACCCCGCGGCAGGTCAGCTGTATTCCGCCTTCCGTCTCCGTCTCGATATGTTCCTTGGCAAGGATCTCCTGCCGCACGTTCGTACCCTTTTGCTCAATATCCGTCAGCAGATCGCACAGAGTCTGCCCGACCCGACTGTGGTCACCGACGACAAGGATACCCTCACGCTACAGTCGATCCTCAAGCTTACAGACGAGGGACTAGCCTCAATCCGCACTCCGCGTGAGGAGGATCGCGACGACAAAGCGCGCTCGGTCTCGATCCTGTCGGGCATCGTCAGCGCCGCCGTATCGGCAGGCGCAAGCTCGGTCAACCGCTCGATCCACACGACCCGCGGAATCGCAGATACAGGACTCTCCGCCCTCCTCCCCGAACGGACCGAGGAATACCGTTCCCTCGTCACAAGCGAGCTTCTGCTCGCGACCACCGACCGACGCGATGTCTCGGCAACCGACGCTGAGATCCATCAGATCGCATCCGAAATGCAGGAGGCGATCCTGAGTGGAAACCGTGAGGACGAGGAGCGCTTCATCTCCTCCTTCCGCGACGCCGTCCGCCGCATCGCAGAGGAAAGCCGCTTCGCAGGTCGCGAGGGATCGGAAAGCAATCGCATCCGTCAGATCGTCGAGCGATCGGTCTCGGGAGGTCTCTCCTTCCTCGAGCTCCGCACCGCCGGCGCCTCTGCACTTGCCGATCTTCTAAAATACGGCGAGGAGATCCTCGCCCTCCGCGATATCACCAAAAACGATCAAAAGCTCATTTCCGATTCAGTCTCGGTCATCAAAGCACTCCGAAACGAGCTCGTTTCCCTATCCCTTCCCACGCCGACCGCTGTACTTGCCATGTCGCAAAGGATCGGAAAGACGCTCCACGAGCTTCTTTCGAAATTCGACGAAAAGGCGGACTACACAGGCATGCGCCTGTCTATTGAGGATGAGAGAACGGCGCTCGCCCGCACGAAGGTCTTCTATTCCGAGCTCGAGCGCACTGCGGCGGCATCCTTCCCGCTTTCGTCCGCAGAGATCGCCTCTGCCTTCTTCAGCCGTGCCTCAAGCGTCCTGATGAATCACCACCTCTACCCCTCCGTCGTGCTTCGCGCCGCGGACTCAATCCCCTTCCCCAAGGAGGGTGATCCCGCAGAGACCGACCGTCTCCCCGAGGTAGCGGCACCCGAATACGCGCGTCTCCTTTGGAGCCGTTCGGCAGAGCAAGCACTTCTTCACATCGGCATTCTGCGTGTCCACGGCTCGAGAAAGGTCCTCGGTATGCTGTCCGAGCTCCGTCAGGCGGCTGAGGCATTGTACGAAAAGCTGACCGTCCGCCGCGTTCTCACCGAGACGCTGGTCTCGATCCCGATGAACCAGATCTTTGAGTCCGCGCGCGAGGACGCCTCCGACCGAGAGCTGTACCGCCTCGCGTCGGCATATTTCCGCGAATCCCCCGCACACAGGGACAGGATCCTTCTCTCGACCTGCCGCATTCTTTCCGAGCAGGTGCTCACGCTTCTTGAAAAAGCGACGGATTGTGTGTCGCCCGAATCCGAGGAGGAGCGTACCGCCTTCCTTCTCCTTCAGCGCGAGGCGCGTAACGCGCGTTCGCTCTTTGTCTCCCGAATGGGCACCGCCTCCCCCGATGAGCTGATCGCGCTCGCAGAGGAGATCTTAACGCAGTGCGCCTCGGTGCTCGGGGACTTTGCGAAGAAGGAATCCGCCGCAGGTATTTACCACGCGGCTGTCACCTTCCTTTCGGAATTCTTCTCGGATATGAACGGACGCCTTCTTCGCCGCGAGTTCTTCCGCTCCTACCGCGATACCGCACTCGACATCGTTTCGGAGCTTCATCGCGCCGAGTATACGCTCACCGCGATCGAGGATATCCGCACGATCACAGACTCGGTCCTGTCTATGGAAAAGGATCATGCGATCTCCTTCGCAGGGCTTTCTCTGAAGGATTGCTGCTCCTCGGACCTGCGGACCATCGCAGGTCTCTCGGGGACCGACGCGATCGCCGAGCTCACCGAGCTTGCCGATACGCACGCCGAGGCGGCGCTTTCCGCAAAGGCGCTCTGGGAGCTTCGCCGCAATACCCTCCGCCGCATCGCACAAAGGCTCGATCACACGGAGGCGTGCTGTCTCTTCCACGACAGATCCCTCGTTCCGCATAGAAACGAGATCACCCGGCTCCGAAGGGCGATCGCCGAGGGAGGCTTTCTCCCTTCCTCGAAGGGGCAGAAGGAGATCCCCGAGGAGGAGATCTCGCCCGAGACCCGCATTTCCTCCAGAGACCGCATCGTATCGGAGCTTATGACGATCGCAAAGAGCCTTCCCGAGGCTGATCCCCTGTCCGACAGCATCGAGCACCGCCTCGCCCGCTCGGTCGCATCTCTCCTCGAGGCACAGAGCGCACCGCTCCCCGAATTTATCGCACAGCTGAAGCCCTTCTACGAGCTTCTGAATCATATCTCCACCGAAACCCTCTCCTTCCGTCGCAACAAAAAGCGCTTCCTCTTACTCCGCAAATCGCTTTCAGAGGAGGACACGATCTCCTTTATCCCCGAGACGGGTGCTCCCCTCTCGCGGCAGAGCGTGTACGAGCTGTTTTCCGAATACCTTGCGGCGACCCTTCATACCGTCCGTACGGTACGCGAGGGCAATCCCGCGATGAACGACATCTTCCACATCGTATCCAATACGAAGGAAAGCATCGAGGACGACTCCTCCCCCTACTTCAGACTGTTTGCTGCCTCCTCGCTTTCCCGCATCGAACACCTGATCGTACGGGACTTCTCAAGCGACAAATATTCCCCGATCATGTCCTCCCTACGGGAATTCATCCACCGAAGCGCCCGCAACATCGGCATCCGCGACCTTACGCCCACGCAGGAAAGCATTCTGCGCCTCTGTACCCTCACCTTCCGTGAGGCAGACGCGCGCTACCGCCTCGGCGAGATCGCAAGCGATTCGATCAAGGTTCTTTCCCGCTTCTCTCCCGAAACCGTTCCCTCGGGCAGTGATTCCTCCCGTATCTACAACACGGTCACGGAGATCCGTCAGAAGATCGAGGCGTGTGCACAGTCGATTCCGCGCAAGGGCGGATCGCACGCGCTATTCGAGCAGCTGCTCGGAGAAGCGCAAAAGCTCTATACGAAGCACCCGCATCTCGAAAAAGAAAAATACTCGGGCGACGCGTACGCGGCAATGCTCGCATTCCTGCGCATCGTATCCGATCTCGCGTCTCCTTACCTGATCCTGATCGACAACAAAGACGCCTCGGCACTCCGCTCGGAGGTTTCCCGTATCAGACGGACCGTGCGCGAGGTCGCCGACGCGACCTCAACCGTCGGAAGCCGCGCGACCGCCGCATCAGCGCTTGCCGCGATCGGACAATACGCCTGCACCTTCGACGGCGAAGACAGAGTCCTCTCGATCACAGACGCCGCGACAGACGAGCTGTCGGCGATCCCGGACGGGCTTGGCTCCTCTGAACGCATCTATACGGTCGCGGTCGACGCGCTCACACGGATCGTCGCGGAAAGCAACCGCGAGGAGATCCGCTCCTACGCGAACAAGGCACACATCGATCTTTCCGAAAGAAGAACCATCTACCATTTCCTCGTCACCCTTCCCGTAGAAGCACTCGGGGTGGATTTCCCCGATCCGACCGATCGCGGCATCTACCCCGCTGCCGAGTCGCTTTATCAGCGTCTTGCGGGCTCGGGAGACCGCTTCCGCATCGAATTCGTGACGGGGATGATCCGCGATTTCCTGAACGCGCTTCGCACGCTCTCCGCACCCGGAGCGTTCCATCGGATCCGCTCGCTCTCCGCTTCCCTCTACCGCTCGGCAGAGGAGCTTGAAGGCGCACTGCGCGATCTGCCGAACGCTGACGGCGAGGCGTTTGCTCCGCCCACGGTCCACGCGAGAATCAAGCAGCTCCGCGATCGACTCGACCTGCTCTTCACCCTGTCCAAATCAGCGGCGACCGAGTATCAAAGCGACCCCGAGCGCGCTCGAATCGCAGAACGCATCACCCTGCTCGTCTACCAGGGACTGCTCCGCTTCGACGAGCTCGCGTCGAAAAAGGATTCGGACTCGCTCGATCGCATTCCCGACACATGCAGAGCGATCCTCGACGACGTGGCGGCGGCACTTCGTGCATTCACGCTCTCGGAGAAATATCTGGCGGGCATCTATGCGCGCATACAAGCGCTCTCTCCCCTCCTGTCCTTCCCGTCCCCCCTCGACGAGAGTGCATCGGGCGAGGACTATACCGCCGCGTTTGATTCCCTGCTCCGCCGCGTAAGGAAGGAGCTCTCCTATATTCCGGAAGCGGTCCTGCGCTTCCGCGAGGAAACGCCCGATGACAAGGCAAGCGGATGCCTTCCCCTTTATCGATGCGAGACCGCCGCGCGCGTGCTTTCGGAGTTTCTTTCGGAATACAGTGCGCACCCGGAGACGCTCAATGCGGATTCGCTGTGCTACACCGTAGCCGACCACCTCGCGTATAAGGCAAGCAAAAACGGCGAGGAGGACGAGAGCAGCATCATCGCGGTATATGACCGAAAGGGCAGACCGAGCGGACAGAACAATACGGCTCCACTTTCGAAAAAGCGTGCGGATTCGGACGTCTTCCGTCCCATCGTGCAAAACATCGAGGAAACCTATCGCCTCCACGGGCTCTCGGTCTCGCCGACCTCGGTCACGTCCGCAGACTGTGTCACGATCGGCGGCGCCCGCTACGTAGCGAGAAGCTATCCGCACAGAGCCGGCGGACGGGACTACTACCTCGTCACCTTTACCTCCGTAGAGGAAACGCTTTCCCTGAAGCAGACCTGTGAAGACGAAAACACGGTCGTGGCGCTCATCTCTCTCGATAACCTCGAGGAGCTTGCACAGTACGTCCGCATCGACTACCGCGAGGCGGAAAAGGAGGTCGAGCGCGTCCTCCGCACCTGGGCGGGCGAGATCCACGGTATCTTCCACGAATACGAGCGCGACAAATATATCCTCTTCTTCTCGCAGAAGGAGATGCCCTCCCTCGTCAACAGCAAATTCTCCGACGTCCTCACCGCGCTTGAGGGCATCAAGCTCGGCGACAGCAGCGTTTCAGTCACGGTTTCGATGGGACTTTCCGCGCTTGGCGACACCCTAACGATGAAGGAACAGAACGCGGCGCTCGCGCTTGATATGGCACTGAAGCGTGGCGGAGCACAGATCGTCATCTTCCGCGACGCAGAGAATCAGGAGGACCGTTACGAATTCCTCTCCGGCAACCGCGTGAAGGGACTTCAGAAGGAAGACCGCACGGGTGCACGCGTCGTTGCAAGCTATCTCTGCGAGCTCATCCGCAAGTCGGGCAACGTCCTTGTAATGGGACACAACTTCCCCGACTTCGACTCAATCGGATCCTGCGTCGGCATAGCGGCACTTGCAAGGTACTTCAAGAAGGAGGTACACATCGTCGTCAACCGACACACGCAGAACTTCAGAGACTGTACGCCCGACCTCCTTGCTCTCCCCGAATATCAAAACGTCTTCATCGACGGAACGACGGGTATGGAGCTGAAGGGCACGGATACTCTGCTCGTCCTGTGTGACGTCAGCAACACCAACATTATGGAGAGCCGCGATATCGCGCGCACCTCCTTCAACACGGTTATCATCGACCACCACTTCAAGACGACCGACTCGGACGATCTCAAGACGCAGATCACCTATATCGACCCCTCGGCATCGTCGGCGTCCGAGCTTGTCTCCGAGATCCTCGAAGAGGTGCTTCCGCCCGACGCGCTCCGCAAGGAGGAGGCAAACATCCTCCTGTCGGGTATTATGGTCGACACGAAGAACTTTACCCGCTCGGTCGGTGCGCGCACCTTCGCCGCCGCTCTCTATCTTAGACAAATGGGCGCCAATGCGGAAATCTCCAGCACCTACTTCTATGAGGAAAGCAGTGACTATAAGATCGAGGTCATCTTCCGAAAGAATCTCGACTTCCATAAAACGCACCGCGAGGTCGCGGTCACCTTCTGCGGAAGTGAGGATCTCACGAAAAATCCCGAGCTTGCGGGAGCAGACCTGCGCGTAGCGGCGTCCAAGGCGGCGGATAAGCTACTCACCGTACGTGGCATCCGCGCTTCCTTCGCGCTCTATCCGTACGTCGGAGGCGGCAAGGAGGGCATCGCCATTTCGGGACGCTCGGACGGATCGATCAACGTTCAGCAGATCCTGGAGGCCTTCCACGGCGGCGGTCACTTCGATTCGGCGGGCGCAACCCTCCCCGGAAAGACCGTAAACGACGTCATCGAGGAGCTCTTCGGGGTCATTGACGATTACTTCCGCGAGGAAGCGGAAAAGGCTGAGGAAGACATCCTGAACTAAGGAATCCAAAAAGCATAGACAAATATAAGTAAAGTGAGGATTATTACCATGAAGGTTATTTTAACAACAGACGTAAAGGGACAGGGCAAGAAGGACCAGATCGTTGAGGTCTCGGACGGATACGCAAAGAACTTCCTGTTCCCGAGAAAGCTTGCGGTCGAGGTCTCCGCGCAGAATATGAACGACGTAAAGAACCGTGAGATCGCACAGCAGAAAAAGATCGCAAAGGAAAAGGAGGAAGCGCGCAGGATCGCCGCACTCCTTGAGACCGCGACCGTCAAGATCCGCGAGACTGCGGGCACCGACGGAAAGCTCTACGGCTCGATCACGTCAAAGGACGTCTCCGAGGCACTCCAAAACCAGCTTGGAGTATCCGTCGACAAGCGCAAGATCGAGATCACAGACCCGATTAAGAGCTACGGCGCATACACCTTGACCGTTAAGCTCTACGGAAGCGAGATCGTCGGAAAGATCCATCTCGTCGTCTGTGAAAAGTAATTCACCGAAACAAATAAACAGCGTGAGGGCGTGACCGCCCATCACGCCGAACAGCACGGGGTATACTATGCCAAACCAAGAAGAAACCATTCTCGATCGGAAGCTTCCCTTCTCCCTCGCGGCAGAGCAGGCGCTTCTCGGCTCGATCCTCATCGATCCGAACGCGCTGAATGAGGTCGCCGATCTGATTCGGGATACCGATTTTTATATCACCGAGCACGCGAAGATCTATCTTGCGATGCGAGAACTCTTTCTCTCGAACAACGAGATCGATGTCGTAACGCTTGTCGACACGCTCGTCCGTCAGGGCGTTTACGAAAAATCAGGCGGGCAGGACTATATCAAGACGCTTGCGGAAGCTGTTCCGAGTGCGATGAATGTCAAGGACTACGCTCGCATCGTCAAGGATAAAAGCACCCTCCGTCAGCTGATCGACGCGTGTACCGATATTTCCGAGACCGCATACGGCGAGCAGGATTCGGTCTCCTCGATCATCGACAACGCCGAAAACCGCATCTTTTCGATCGCGCAGGGCAGAGACACGAAAAACTTCCGCCACATTCGCGAGGTCCTCGGCTCGGTCTACGCCCATCTGCATGAGATCTCAGCAGAGGGCGGCTCGGCGTCGCAGGGCACGAGGACAGGCTTCTCGGGTCTCGATAACGTCCTCGCGGGAATGGGCAACTCCGACCTCATTCTCGTCGGCGCACGACCCGGTATGGGTAAAACGAGCTTTATTCTGAACATCGCGTCGAACGTCGCGATCCAAACGAAGAAAAAGGTCGCGATCTTCTCGCTCGAGATGTCCGCAGATCAGCTCGTTTCACGTATGCTTTCGAGTGAGGCGATGGTCGACAGCTATTCCCTGCGGAGCGGAAAGCTCACACCCGAGGATTGGGTCAAGCTCGGTGAGGCGTCAAGCAAGTTCTACGAATGCGATATTCTCATTGACGACACCGCAGGCATCACCGTCACGGGTATGAAGGCAAAGCTCCGCCGCGTCGAAAACCTCGGCCTCGTCTGCATCGACTACCTGCAGCTGATGCACACCGATCGCCGCATAGACAACCGCGTGCAGGAGGTCGGCGAGATCTCTCGCGCGATGAAGATCATGGCAAAGGAGCTGAACGTTCCGATCCTCTGCTGTGCCCAGCTCTCCAGAGGTCCCGAGTCGAGAACCGATAAAAAGCCGATGCTTTCCGACCTTCGTGATTCGGGCTCGATCGAGCAGGACGCCGACATCGTCCTCTTCCTCTACCGAAGCGAATACTACGACGCGGACGACAACCCCGACATGAGCGTTGCCGAGGTCATCGTCGCGAAGAACCGTCACGGCTCGACGGGAACCGTCAAAATGGGCTGGTCGGGACGCTTCACGAAATTCTGCACGCTCGCAGATGAAAACGCCCTGCCGCAATAAGGCAATTACACAAAACAAATTTGTTTGGTTGATACTGCCCCAAGGGGCAAATACTGAATAGGAGGCGGCATCGTGAAAACAAATCAGCAGTCGGTCATTCCCGCCTCCGTACGGCAAGAATTCAAAAAAACGTTGCGGGCACTTCAAAGCGACAGCCGCTCCGTGAAGCTTCCCTCGGGGTATCTTCCTCCGTCCGCACTTTTTGAGATCCCGAAGGGAGCGCCGATCCTGATCGGCTTCTCGGGCGGGATCGACTCCTCGGTCCTACTCTTTCTCACATATCTCGATTCCTTGTCAGAGGAGCATCCGCTCCACATCGTCCACCTGCACCACGGCATCCGCGGCGAAAGCGCCGACCGCGACGCCGCATTTGCAAGAGAAGTGGCAGCACTCTACGATCTGCCGATCACGGTCGCATACAGGGACGTGCCAAGGATCGCAGAGGAACGCGGCGAAAGCATCGAAGCGGCGGCGCGCCGTACACGCTATGAGGTATTCGAATCGGTGATGCGCGAAAACGGCATCGAGATCCTTCTGACCGCACACAATGCGGACGACAATCTCGAGACCGTCCTCTTCCACCTTCTGCGCGGAAGCGGGCTTTCGGGGCTCTGTGGCATCCCACCCGTAAGAGAATTGCCCTATGGACGCGTCCTGAGACCCCTCCTTTCTGTGTCAAAGGCCGAGATCGAACGGTTTAGAGCGGTATATGGAATCCCCTTCGTCTTTGACGAGACCAACGATGACGTCACCTATACGCGCAACCGCCTGCGCCACGAGATCATCCCGCGCCTTCGCGAGATCACACCGAGTCCCGAGCGCGCTGTGACGCGCCTCTCGGCATCCCTCAGACGCGACAAGCTTTACCTTGAAGAGGAAGCCTCCGCACTTCTCAAACGAGCAAAAATCGGAGACGGACTCGACCGCACCATACTCTCGTCCGCACCCGACGCCGTTGCGCTTCGCGCTCTGCTCGCCTATTGGAAGCAGCGCGTCCCCATGCTTGACAGCTACGAATCTCTTCATATCGAAGCCCTGCTCGAGTTCGTGCGAAGCGGCAGAAGCGGCACGCACCTTTCCTTGCGGATGTCCGAAGCTGAGCTCCGCGACGGATGCCTGTTCATCCGCGAATCAGAGCCCGACAAAAGCGCCTCCGAAGCAGTCGATTTCAGCATCGCACTCAGGGACGGCAAAACGTATATTCCCGCACTCGGGATCTCCTTTTTCCTCGGAACGCCCGAGGAAGCGGAGCAATACTGCGAGGAACACCTCCCTCCTTCCTTGTCGAAAAAGGAAAAAAACATTTACAATTTATCCACACAAATCGCCCTCTCTTTTGATACAATAGAAAAGCAACTGCAAGCCGCACCGCTTCTGGTGCGCTCCCGCAGGGCGGGCGACCGCATCCTGAAAAACGGAATGCATCGCTCCCTGCGCACCCTACTGAATGAAAAAAAGATCCCGACAGACGTGCGAAAGGCACTCCCGATCGTCACGGCAGGGGACGAGATCCTCTGGATCCCCGGCGTCGCGGTGCGCGACGGGATCCGGGAAACGCCCGCAGTGAGCACACCGTGTAAGGTCCTGCTCCTGCTTCCCCAAGCCGCCGATCTCTACTTCTGACGGAACAAATCAATCCTAATTTATATATATTACCTATGGGGTAACCCACAGAAAGGCACGGTTATATTGCTTTGAAAAAAAACAAACTCGGTCTGATCCTATTTTACGTTTTCCTTTTCGTCGGCTTCATCTTCGTTCTGAGCCGCGTACTCGGAATGGGATCGACAACGGAAAAATTTGAAGAATACAGCGACGTCGTCGAGGTGTTCCAGAACAACGAGGTCAAAAGCTTCGTCGTCAGCGACAAGTACGTTCTCAAGGCTGAGCTGACGAACGGAACGATCAAGACCTATCAGTTCGACGGTCAGTCGTTCAGCATTTTCTATAACGATCTCGCGGATACCATTCAGAGTAATCACGCGTCGGGTACACTCGAAAGCTACGAATATACACCCGAAAAGATCTACCCGTGGTGGCTCAGTCTGCTTCCGATCGCCGTGATCGTCGTACTCGTCATCGTCTGGATGCTCTTTATGAACTCCACGATGAACGGCAAGGGTGGCGCTGGCAAGATGAACAGCTTCGGCAGAGCACGCGTCAAGACGCCTCAGCACGATAAAAACCGCGTTCTCTTCCGCGACGTCGCGGGTGCAGACGAGGAAAAGGCAGAGCTTCAGGAGGTCGTTCACTTCCTGAAGGATCCCACGAAGTTCACACGCCTCGGCGCAAAGATCCCCCACGGCGTTCTGCTCGTGGGCCCTCCCGGTACGGGTAAGACCCTGCTCGCGAAGGCAGTCGCAGGCGAAGCAGGCGTTCCCTTCCTCTCGATCTCGGGCTCGGACTTCGTCGAAATGTACGTCGGTGTCGGCGCGTCTCGTGTGCGCGACC
Organism: Eubacteriales bacterium; assembly: GCA_045533845.1. Classification (GTDB taxonomy): domain Bacteria; phylum Bacillota; class Clostridia; order Oscillospirales; family CAG-272; genus JAZNOQ01. The sequence continues at coordinate 13,588 of JAZSIN010000046.1, forward strand.
TCTTTGAGACCGCACGGAAATCCCCCGCCGCCATCATCTTTATCGACGAGATCGACGCCGTCGGTCGCCACAGAGGCGCAGGACTCGGCGGCGGTCACGACGAGCGTGAGCAGACGCTGAATCAGCTCCTCGTCGAAATGGACGGCTTCGGCTCGCACGAGGGCATCATCGTCATCGCGGCGACCAACCGCCCCGACATTCTCGACCCCGCTCTGCTCCGTCCCGGACGCTTTGACCGCCAGATCACGGTCAATTACCCCGACCTGCAGGGCAGAACCGATATTTTGAAGGTCCACGCGCGCAACAAGCCGATGGAAAAGGACGTCTCCCTCGAGGAGATCGCCCGTATCACGATCGGATTCACCGGTGCGGATCTCGCAAACCTCCTGAACGAGGCGGCACTTCTTGCGGCAAGACGCGGAAAGGCGCTGATCGGTATGTACGACATCAAGGACTCACTCATTCGCATTGAGGTCGGTCCGAAGAAGAAGTCGCGCAAGATGAAGGAGCGCGAGCTCAAAAATACCGCATATCACGAGGCAGGACACGCGATCGTCCGTCATATGCTTCCGACGCTCGACCCCGTCACGCAGATCTCGATCATTCCGAGCGGAAAAGCACTCGGATACACGATGTTCGCTCCCACCGAGGATCGCTACAGCGTCTATAAGCAGGAAATGGAGGACAGCATCGCCTCTCTGCTCGGCGGCAGAGTTGCCGAGGAGCTGATCTTCGGAGACGTCTCGGGCGGCGCATCGAACGACATTCAGCGCGCCACCAAGACCGCACAGCAGATGGTCACGAAGCTCGGTATGTCAAGCGTGCTCGGTCCGATCTCCTTCGGCTCGGATCAGGGCGAGGTCTTCCTCGGACGCGACTTCGGCTCGGCACAGGATTACTCCGACGATACCGCGAAGAAGATCGACGAGGAGATCCACCGAATCATCACCGAGGCGTATGAAAAGGCTCGGAAGATCCTCACCGACAATATGGATAAGCTCCACTTCATTTCGGAATTTCTTTTGAAAAACGAAGTGATGGACGGCGAGCAGTTCAAAGCCGCGATGGAGGGCGACAAGACCTTCGAGGAGCTTGAGGATATGACCGAGGCAAAGCTCCGCCGCAGCCGCGAGGAGAACGATCTCCGTCTCGCTGAAGAAGCAAAGAAGCGAGAGGAGGAGGCAGCGCGACTCGAGAAGGAGCGCGAGGAGCAGAAATACCGTGAGCGGAGCGGTCACAGCGACCGCCGCGACGGGGATGGCTCCGACGAAAACCGCTTTGGCGGAAGCCACTGATCCCTTATAAAAGAAACAGACAGGGCTGTCTCGAAGGAGACAGCCCTGTCTTCTCATCTCCCGAGACACCGTTTCTCCCTCCCGCGCATAAAATGTCGATAGTCGCCGTGCAATATTTTCCCTCTAAATCATCCTTCCGTGATTAAAAGGCCCTGCTCTGCGGCAAAATAGACTTACACGGCGGGGCGGAACGCTCCGCAAAGTCACATAAATAAAACGGAGTGTAAGAATATGAGCGTGAAACGAGGAGATATCTACTATGCCGACCTCAGCCCCGTGGTCGGCTCGGAGCAGGGCGGGCTTCGTCCCGTCCTCATCATACAGAACGACGTCGGAAATAAGTACAGCCCGACCGTGATCGCCGCTGCGATCACGTCAAGAATGGGCAAGACCAAGCTTCCGACGCACATCGACGTCTACGCCGACCGCGCAGGGCTTCAGAAGGATTCGGTCATCCTGCTTGAGCAGGTGCGCACCCTTGACAAGCGGCGGCTGAAGGAAAAAATGGGACACCTCGACGAGGAGTCGATGCACGCGGTCGATAACGCAATCGCCGTCAGCTTCGGGCTTCCCATCGGCACGCGTCGCCCACCCGAAACGAGCGCACCTACGGAGGTCGACCGTGCGATTGCGGTCGCAGTCGAGAAGCATAAGGAGATCACGTAACGGTAGCGTCATCGCGCCTCCTTTTATATGAAAAAGCCATAAAACTGTGGCAAAATCGTGAAAAATTCAAAAAAATATCAGCAAATCTCTTGATTTATTCGGAAAGCTATGTTATACTGTTATTTAGAAAAATAGGGACTCCGCGAGAGTACCCTGCCACGTGACGTGGCGTTCGAGTATTTCATAGCTTAAGGAGATTAAAACCATGGCTCTTGTCACCACAACCGAAATGTTTAAGAAGGCCTACGAAGGCCACTATGCAATCGGTGCATTCAACATCACCAACATGGAGATCATCCAGGCAATTACTGAGGCTGCTGCCGAGGAAAAGTCCCCCGTCATTCTCCAGGTTTCCGCAGGCGCACGTAAGTACGCAAAGCACGCTTACCTGATGGCGCTCGCCAAGGCAGCGATCGAGGACAGCGGCATCGACCTCGCACTCCACCTCGACCACGGCGCAGACTTCGAGATCTGCAAGTCCTGCATCGACGGCGGCTTCTCGTCGGTCATGATCGACGGCTCCCACCACTCCTTCGAGGACAACATCGAGCTGACCCGCAGAGTCGTTGAATACGCTCACGAGCGCGGATGCGTCGTTGAGGGCGAGCTCGGCAGACTCGCAGGCGTCGAGGACGACGTTAAGGTAAGCGCAGCAGACTCCTCCTACACGAGACCCGAGGAGGTTGAGGAATTCGTAACCAGAACCGGCGTTGACTCCCTCGCGATCGCGATCGGAACCTCGCACGGTGCGTTCAAGTTTACCCCCGCACAGTGCACGAGAAACGAGGAGGGCATCCTCGTTCCCCCTCCGCTCCGCTTCGACATTCTCGAAGAGATCGAAAAGAAGCTCCCCGGCTTCCCGATCGTTCTCCACGGCGCTTCCTCGGTTCCCCAGGAATACGTTAAGGAAATCAACGCAATCGGCGGCAAGCTTCCGGATGCGATCGGCATTCCCGAGGAGCAGCTCCGCAAGGCGGCAAAGATGGCAGTCTGCAAGATCAACATCGACTCGGATATCCGTCTCGCAATGACCGCAGGCATTCGCCGTACCCTTACGAACGATCCCTCCGTATTTGACCCCCGCGGCTACCTCACCACCGCACGCGACGAGGTCAAGAAGATGGTCAAGCACAAGATCGTCAACGTGCTCGGCTCGAACGGCTCGCTTTGATCCCAAAACAAAAACTTAAGACAAGGAGTATAAAACAATGAGTTTTCTTGACAAGTTCCGTCCCTGCAAGGTCGTAGAGATCGAAGAGCCCTCGGTTTGGGCAAAGATCGGCAAGGGTGTTCTGATCACCGTTGGCGTGATCGCGGGCATCGCTGCAGTATTCACCGCAGTTGAGGTCATTCTCGTAAAGGTCTTCAAGAAGTGCATCACCTTCACCGTACAGTGCACCGACCTCTCGTGCTACGACGAGGATGAGGACTGCGACGAGGAATGCGAGGTCGCTGAAGGCGACGCCGCTGAAGAGGCAGTTGCAGAATAATTTTTCCGAATAAAAAACGGCTCATCCGAGCCGTTTTTTGTTTTTACCGTTTATTTTGCGTGAGCATCCGCAGGACCGCGTCATCATCGATCACAGCGCCGTCCACGGAGACGAAGGGGATCCGGAAGTCACAGCCGCTCCTCCAATTTGAACAGCCGTACGCCGTCCTGCCCTTCACGATCCCACCACCACACTTCGGGCAGGTAGGGGTCGGGGGGCTCTCGGGCGTTTCTTTCCTCCGCTCCTCGCGGTCGGAAAAATCGAAGACCGCCTTGCCGTTTTCGTCAAGCCGTAACGCCGCGTCGAAGGGCTTCCCGTTCTTCGAGATAAATCCGCGAATGACGCCCGTCTTGCCGTCCGTGAGGAGAAGCCGCATATTCTGCACCGAGATCGCGCGCTTACAGATCGACGTGCTGACACCGAATTTACAGCCGTTCTTATAGCCCGAGCAGCCGTAGAAGCCACGGATCTTCCGCACATCCCCGCCGCACAGAGGGCACTTTCCGATCGTTTCAAAGGCAAAGCCCGTGTCGCTGTCGGTCGCGGGATCGGTCTCCGCGCGCTTTTTGAAGATCTCCGCGATCTCCCGCTCGGCAAGTGCAACGCTTTCCCCGACCGTCATCACGCCACGGAAGACCTTCTTCAGCGCCTTGCCCATCTCGCTCGTCTTGTATTTGTCCATACTGATCTGCATCGCGGCAAGCGATTCGATAAGGAATTCCCCACCCGGCAGGATCGTGTAAACGTCCTTCGTGAGCGCAATGTACCCACTGTTCCGCGCGTTGTCAATGATACCCGTACGAGTCGCCTCGGTCCCGAGCTCAAGTCCCTCAAAAATCGCGCGATAATCCTCCGCGTCGTTCTCGCTTCCGTCGCCCTCGGCTTCGCCGCTTTCCGCGGCCTCCTTTGCCGCCGCCTTTTCCTCACGGAAGGGATTCTTCAGGTAGTTGTTGAGGGTCTCGATCGTATAATGCTTCGGCGGAGAGGTCTCCTTCTCAGTCGGCTTAAAGTCAATGTTGACCGCATCGCCCTTCGAGAGGTTCGGTAGGATCTTATCCTTCTGCGGTCTGTCGTCGTACTTCGTCCAGCCGGGCTCCAGCATAACCGTTCCCTTCAGAACAAAATCCTCCGCGAACGCGTTGTCACCACCGACGCGGATCGTGATCTCGGTGCGCGAGACGATGCATTTTTCGGCGCAGAAGACCGCCACGAAGCGACGGAATACCGTTCCGTAGACGAGCGCCTCCTCCTTCGAAAGCGCGTCCTTCGCAGGGATCTTATAGGTCGGCGTGAGCGCCGAGTGCGACTCGATCTTGCTGTCGTCAAAAATCGTCTTATCCTCGCGAAAGGCAACGGGATAGCCCATCTGCGCGACGGTTCCGACGATCTTTCGAATCTTATCCTTCTCCGCCGTCGCAAGGTACTCCGAGTTGGTACGCGGATAGGTGAGAAAGCCGCGCTCGTACAGCCGCTGAATGATCTCAAGGCTATCCTTCATCGACATCTTATGCTTCTTGCCGAGCACGTTCTGGAGCTTTGACAGAGAATAGAGCTTGCCCGGAGAGAGGGTGTCCTTTTTCCGCTTGACCGCGGTCACGACAGCACCCGAATCGTTATATTTTTTGGCGAGCGCCTCGGCTTCGCCGAACTTATCCTGATCGAACCGCTTCTTTGATACGAGCTCGACCTCCTCGCCATCGGTCTTTTCCTTACTGACGAGCGCGTAATACTTTCCCGGAACGAAATTGCGGATCGCAAGATCCCTGTCGTAGATCGCCTTGACGATCGGAATGATAACGCGTCCGACCCGGAGAAGTGTTCCCGCCCGAAGGGTCGCGTATCGCGTGAGATTCACGCCGTAGAGCCAATCGATGTAGGTGCGGGCAAAGCCCTCGCTCGCGAGGTCGTCGTACTCCCCTTCCTCCTTCATCTCGGAGAGCGCCTTCCGAACGGTCTCAGGCGTCTGATCGGGAAGCCAGAGACGCAAGAGGCGCTTTTCCTTCGGAGGCTCGGCGTGCTGAATGCAGAGGCGGACGATGATCTCCCCCTCCCTGTCGGCGTCTCCCGCGTTGACGATGGTATCGACGTCGGGGCGATGACAAAGCATCCGCAGAGTCATAAACTGCTTTTCCACGCCGCTGTCCACGACAGCCCTTCCCTTCTCCTTCGTGTCCTTGCGAAGCTCAAATCGAAACTCCCTCGGGAAGCACGGAAGATTATCCATCGACCAGCGCGTGGGCGCGGAGGGATCCTGCGGCGCGTCACCGTAGGCTTCAATATCGCACAGCGAAAAGAGGTGACCGAATGCCCACGAGATGATGTAGCCCTCTCCCTCAAGGTAGCCGTCACGCTTTTTCATATTCCCGCCGATGCCCGCCGCAATATTGCGTCCGAGGCTCGGCTTTTCCGCTATGATGAGGACCATTCGTCTCCCTCCTCTCTCGTCTTTTTTTCATTATACCACAACTCTTCCCATTTGTCGAGAGGATTTTCAAAGTCTGTAAAAACACCGCCATTATTCGGCGATTTTCGGCGTACCGCGCCCCGCGGTTTCCCGCTCCGCCCTTGACAAATCGCACAGAAACTGTTATAATAAGAAGATGAAGAAGTATACCCTTTTCTCCCGCCGTCAAAACCTGTAACGGCGTAGCAAACGACCACGAAAGGATGCGCTTTTATGTATCTGAAATCCCTTGAGCTCCAGGGCTTCAAGTCGTTCCCCGACAAAACGAAGCTGAATTTCGACGAGGGCACCACCGTCATCGTCGGACCGAACGGAAGCGGAAAATCGAATCTTTCGGACGCGATGCGCTGGGTACTCGGCGAAATGTCCTCGAAAACCCTCCGTGGCAGCAAGATGGAAGACTTTATCTTCGCAGGTGCGGCGGGCAGACGCCCGATGGGCTTTGCCGAGGTCTCGGTCACCTTTGACAACACAGGAGAAACCGACCGTCTCGCCTCCCCCTACGACGAGGTCAAGGTCACGCGCCGTTACTATCGCTCGGGCGACAGCGAATACGCCTTGAACGGTCAGCCTGCGCGTCTTAAGGATATTTACGAATTGTTTATGGACACGGGCGTCGGTCGTGACGGCTACTCGATCATCGGACAGGGCCGTATCGGCGAGCTCATCTCGAAAAAGTCGGACGAACGCCGCGGCGTGTTCGAGGAGGCGGCGGGAATTGCCAAGTTCCGCTTCCGAAAGAACGAGGCAGAGCGCCGTCTCAAATCGACCGAGGAAAATATGGTCCGCATCCTCGACGTCTTCGGTGAGATCGAATCGCAGGTCGAACCGCTTGAAAAGGAAGCCGAGCGCGCGAAAAAGGCACTTGAGCTGATCGCGCGAAAAAAGGAACTTGACGTCCGTCTCTGGCTCTTTGAAACCGAGCGTCAGCGCACCGAGGTCGCAGAGGCAGAGACGAACTTCCGTCGCTCGGAATTCGACCTCAAGGCGGCAGAGGAAGCCGCAGAGGCGCTTGAACAGCAGAACGAGCGTCTGCTCGAGCTGTCGAGAAGCAATAAAAACGCCGCAGAGGAGCTCCTTTCGGAGATCCGCTCGATCACGAACACCCTTCATTCACTCGAAAGCGAGCACCGCGTGACCGAAACCAACATCCGTCACACCGAGGAGCTGCTTGAGACCGCCAAGGCGGCGATCCGTTCGATCATCGCAGAGCGGGCGGGCGAGGAGCAGAAGCGGACCGACCGTGCGTCGCACACCGCAATGCTCGAGAAGAAGCTCGAAAAGGAGCGCGCACGAAAGAGCGAGACCGAATCGGAGCGCAACCGCGCCCAGGCGGAGGCGAACCGGATCGACTCGGCGCTCGGAGAGCTTCTCGATGCGCTGAATGACTGCGAAAGCGCTGTTACCGACACGAAGCTCCGCCTTTCGATCCTTGAAAATGCACAAAAAAGCGGCGCGGACCGCAGAGGCACGCTTGAGCGGGAAATTGAAGACTACTCGAGAACGGTCGCAGATCTTTCCGACCGCTTTTCGTCGATCCGCAAGAAAGCGGACGACTTTGAAAAAATGTACGAGAAGGAATCGGAGAACACACGCGTCTCCGAGGAAAAGCTTGCTGCTCTCTCGGACGAGCGCGACCGAACGCAGGAAAAGCTCGCGGCGGCACGGTTTGAATCGGGCTCGATCGAGCAGCGCATCCGCACGATCCGTACGATGGACGAACAGTTTGAGGGCTACTCGGGCAGCGTCCGCTTCGTGATGAAGCATTACGAACAGGGGGATATTACCCTGCGTGACGGTCGCCCCATAAAGACGATCTACGGCCCACTCTCGAAAATCATTTCGGTCGAGGACCGCTACGTTACCGCGATCGAGCAGGCACTCGGCGCGAATCTCGGTCACATCGTCGTCGAAGACGACGAGACGGCAAAGGCGGCAATGTATTTCCTGAAATCGAGAAAGGCAGGTCGCGCGACCTTCTTCCCCGTTTCCTCGATGCAGGAGCAGAAGACGACGCCCGAGATCGAAAAGGCGCGCACGATGAAGGGCTTCCTCTCGGTCGCGTCCGATCTCATCACCTGCAAGGATAAATTCCGTAATATCATCTCAAATCTGCTCGAGCGGATCGTGATCTTTGACACGATCGAAAACGCCGCCGAAATGGCGAAGGCTTGTCGCTACCGCGTCAAGGCGGTGACGCTCGACGGGCAGGTCATCAACGCGGGCGGCTCCTTCACGGGCGGCTCTACGCGTTCCGAGGGAACGATCCTCGGCAGAGCCGCCGAGGTCAGACGTCTCGAGGATGAGTTAAAGAGAAAACAGAACGTCGAAAACGAGATCTCCGAGCGTCTCGAGTCTCTCCGCAAGGAGATCTCAGAGACCCAGAAGGTGCTGAACGCCGCGTCCGATAAATGCAAGGTCGTCGAAATGCTCCGCAATGCAGAGCTTCGCCGCGCCGAGCAGGCTGAGGCGGAAAAGACCGCGCAGGAATCCCTTCTCGCAAAGCTGAAGGAGGACCTCAGCGCAATCGAAACCCAGCGCACGCAGGCAGAGGAGGACGCAAATTCCCTCTCTGCCGAACTAAAGGCGCTCACCGCACGGGCGGCGGAGATCCGCGCACTCCGTTCGGAAAAGGACGTCGAACGAAACGAGCACCTCGACCGCCGCGCGGCACTTGAACAGGCGCTCCTCGAAATCACCCTGCTCATACACGACGCCGAGCGCGAGATCGAAAACGACAAGCTGCGCGAGGGCGAGATCAACGATCGCCTTGAAGCGCTCCGCATTCGCGAAAGTGAGGAGGAGGAGAAGCTCTCACTTTACAAGACCCGCATCGAGGAAATGCAGAAGCGCCTTGAGGAGAACCGCAAGGAATCGGAGGCGGCACAAGAGGCGCTCGACGGGCTGAACGAGAAATACGCAGGAAATTCCGCCGATTCTCTCGAATACGAAAGCCGTCTCTCCGAGATCAACGCGAAGATCAGACGAAAAAACTCCGAGAAGGAGGATCTCGTCCGTGTTCACTTGAAGAACGAGAACCGCCTGAATTCGCTCCTCTCCGAGCAAGATAAGCTGAACTCCCTACTTTGGGACGAGTACGAGCTGACCCGCGCCGATGCAATCGCACTCGGCTATCCCCCGCTCGATCCGTCCGAGCGCACGTCGGCGACCACCGAACGGAATTCCTGCCGTGCAAAGCTTCGCGCGATGGGAAGCGTCGACCTTGACGCGGTAGAAAAGTTCAGGGACGTGAAGGAGCGTTACGACAAGATGAAGAAGCAGATTGACGATCTGCAGAAGACCAAGTCCGAGCTTCTTCGCGTGCTCGACGACCTCACAGTCGATATGCGCAAGGCATTCGAAACGGCGTTTGAGGAGATCAACGGTCACTTTAGGCGCATCTTCTCCGAGCTGTTCGGCGGCGGGCAGGCAGAGCTTCTCCTGACCGAACCCGAAAACCCGCTTGAAAGCGGCATTGAGATCAAGGCGGCGCCTCCCGGCAAGGTCGTCAAGAGCCTTCTCCAGCTTTCGGGCGGTGAACAGGCGTTCACGGCAGTCGCACTTCTCTTTGCGATCTTGTCGGTGAACCCGACGCCCTTCTGCATCCTCGACGAGATTGAGGCGGCACTCGACGAAGCCAACGTCGAGCGTCTCGCACAGTACATCAAGCGATACGAGGGCACGCAGTTCATCATCATCACGCACCGACGCGGCACGATGGAGGCGGCTGACAACCTCTACGGCGTCACAATGCCCGAGCAGGGTATGTCGCAGGTCCTCCGTCTCTCGACCGACGAGATCGAGCGGTATAAGGAAGAAACGCCGGCATAAGAATCATCCAAACGCAGGAGTATTATTATGAGCTTTTTTGATAAATTAAAGGCAGGGCTTTCAAAGACGAAGAACGCCCTGTTCGGACAGATCGGGAATCTCCTAAGGGGCTTCACAAAGGTCGATGAGGATCTTCTCGATGAACTCGAGGAGCTTCTCATCAGCGCCGACATCGGCGTATCCGCGACAGACGAGATCATGGAACAACTCCGCAACGCGGTAGACGAAGGAAAGATCCGCGAAAAGGAGCAGATCGTCGAAACGCTTCAGAATCTCCTTACCGAAATGATCGGCGAGGGCGAAGCACTGAACCTTTCGACCACGCCCTCGGTCATCCTCGTGATCGGCGTAAACGGTGCGGGCAAGACGACCTCGATCGGTAAGATCTCGAATCGTCTGAGGAAGGAAGGAAAGCGCGTCGTCGTAGCGGCGGCAGACACCTTCCGCGCAGCGGCGATCGATCAGCTCGCCGTCTGGTGCGAGAGAGCGAACGTTGAGCTCGTCCGTCAGCAGGAGGGATCGGATCCCGCCGCAGTTGTATACGACGCCGCGAATTATGCAAAGAATAAGGGGGCGGACGTCCTCATCATCGACACCGCGGGCAGACTGCACAACAAGAAGAATCTGATGAACGAGCTTGCAAAGATCAACCGTATCATCGACCGTGAGCTCCCCGATGCGGCGCGCGAGAACCTGCTCGTACTCGATGCAACGACAGGTCAGAACGCGATCCTGCAGGCAAAGGAATTCAAGAACGCCGCAGAGATCACAGGTCTCGTTCTGAACAAGCTCGATGGAACCGCAAAGGGCGGTATCGTGCTCTCGATCAAGAAGGAGCTCGGCATCCCCGTCAAATTTGTCGGCGTCGGCGAGAAGATCGACGATATGGAGGAATTTCGTTCGGGTGAATTCATCCGCGCACTGTTCGAGTAACGCGGGGCTTCTGAGGCTTTGCCTAAGACCCCACTCAAGAACCTCTTGAAAGAAGTTTTTAAAAATCTTCAAGAACTTTTTCAGAAAAGGGATAAATCATGGAAAACCTAAAGCTCGTTCTCGCCTCAAGAAACAAGCATAAGGTGCGGGAGATCTCCGATATGCTG
>JAZSIN010000062.1:0-2392 GCA_045533845.1 Eubacteriales bacterium
GAGTCCACAGACTCGTCCGATCGCCTTGACCTCCATAACGGTAAGCCGCGACAGAGGGCTGAAATCTCCAACCGAGTCGCCGTAACGCGTCGAATAGCCGACCCAGTCCTCCGAGAGATTGCACGTGTTCGCGACGCGACCGTTACAGCTCTGCGACACCGCGTACAGCGTCGTCATACGGACGCGCGGCGGGATGTTGGTGACGGACTGACTCGTCAAGTCAAGCTCCGCGGGGAGGCTGTTCCTGATCCCCTCGACGGCGTCCTTGATATTCACGACGTAGTGACGGATACCGAGGTGAGATACGAGCGCGTAAGCCGCGTCGATATCGTGCTGCTCACCGCACGGCATCAGAACGCCGATCACGCGGTCTTTTCCGAGCGCCTCTACGCAAAGCGCCGCGACCACCGAGCTGTCCTTTCCACCCGAGATCCCGACAACAGCGTTGCAGTCCCGTCCGTTCTTCTCAAAAAAATCGCGGATCCACGCGACGCATTCGTTCTTTACCCGTTCTGCCTGAAACATATGACCGTCCCCTTTTATACATTGTTTTCGCCGCACCGTAGCTGCCGACCTTACCGTTATTATACCCGCTACGCGCCTTTTTGTCAATAAGAATACCCGCTTTCATTGACAAAATACGGAAACTGTGCTATACTGAGTTTATAAAACGAATCAAGCTCATCTACGGAGGTATATACTATGCTTGGAGATATGACACCCTTCAAGATCGCGGGCAATCTTTATTTCGTCGGAGAGCACCGCGCATCCAGCCATATGATCGATACGGGCGACGGACTGATCCTGATCGATGTCGGCTACGAGCGCACAGCCGATATCGTCATCGAGTCGCTCGAGTCCCTCGGTTTTGACGTAAAGGACGTCAAATATATCCTGCTTTCACACGGTCACGGCGACCATTCGGACGGTGCTCCGAAGATCGTCAAACGGTCGGGTGCAAAGGTCTTTATGTTTGAGGAGGATAACCGCTACCTGAAGGACTTCCTGCCCGACGTCTATTTTCAGGACGGAGACGTGATCCGTCTCGGAAACACCGCGATCACGGTGCTTCACACACCGGGTCATACCGCAGGAACCGCATCCTTCTTCTTTGACGTCGAGGACAACGGGCGGACGGTACGCGCAGGAATGTTCGGCGGTGCGGGGATCAAGCAGGTGATGAAGCCGTGGCTTGATAAGCACGGTCTTCCCTACGATCAGCGCCGTCAGTTCTTCGAGTCGATCAAACGGCTGCGGGGCGAGCACGTCGATCTCTTCGTCGGAAACCACGCGTACCAAAATCATACGCGCACCAAGTACGAACTCATGCAGACCTCGGAAACGAACCCCTTCATCAACGACAGCGAATGGGGGGAATTCCTCGACAAAACCGAAAGAGATCTCGAAAAACGCATCCGCGAGGAAGCGCACAAGGAATTCGTCAATTACGCACACAGAGGCGCCTCCGAATATCTGCCCGAAAACACGATGCTCGCCTTCTACACAGGGCTTTATATGAACGCGAACGGCATCGAGACCGACGTGCGCCGTGCAAAAGACGGTACCCTTGTCCTCTTCCACGACAAAACGCTTGAGCGTGTCACGGGAGAAGAGGGGACAATCTCGGATTACACGTTTGAAGAGCTGCAATCCTTCAACGTAAAAAAAGGCGAATACGCGGACAAAATCGTTGCGTTTGAGGATTTTCTTTCGCATTTTTCGTCCTTTGACATTACCTTCGCGATCGAGCTGAAATCAAAGGACATTGAAGAGGACGTCGCAGCTCTGCTCCGCAAATACGGTATGAAAAAGAAGGCGGTCGTCACCTCCTTCCATATGAGCTACATCAGAAAATTCAAAGAGATCGCCCCCGAGTTCCGCGTCGGCTACCTCGCGAAGGAGATCACCCCCGAGGTGATCTCCAAGCTGAAGGAGATCGGCGCAGACGAGATCTGCCCGAAAGCGTCCATCGTCACGGAGGAGCTCTGCACGCGCCTCCACCGCCTCGGCTTCCGCGTCCGCGCGTGGGGACTCACGCGTGATCTCCTCGAAACAGTCTACGATTCCTACGCCGACGGCACAACGGCAAACTTCCCCGACCTCCTCGACGGATACATCCGTACCTCGCAAAGCGAAGCCATTCTGTAACGAAAGGAGCGGACGATTTGAACTTCTCACGCAAAAGTCTGCTGAACGCCCTCGGTCTCTCCCTCTCGGTGCTGCTTGGGAACGCCCTCCTTGCCTTCACCGTCGCCGCATTTGTCATTCCACATGGGATCATTATGGGTGGCACGACGGGCATCGGTATCTTCCTGTCACGGTACCTGCCGATCGATCCATCGCTCGTCGTACTCGTGCTGAACGTCGTTCTGCTCCTGCTCGGACTTCTCTT
>JAZSIN010000314.1:0-3570 GCA_045533845.1 Eubacteriales bacterium
ATTGCTATTGATTTTTTCTGTATGGAATGGTAAAATGAGGTATGAACGGGCTCGTCCCGAAATCTCGAGCAGCACACAGGAGGAAATCATGCATATCACCGTTATATATCCTTCAGATTCACATTCCGCTTATAAGATCGCGGCAGAGGAATTCCGCGCGCTTGCAGAAAAGGTATCGGGAGATACCGTAACGCTCCTGACGGACGAGGAATATACCCCCGATAAAAACGCCGATCTCTTCGTCCTCATCGGAAACGACGCCGCAAATCCCATCGTCAGAGACCTCTATCTCGCGGAAAAGATCGCCCACCTCGGCATCCGCTACTGCACGGACGATCACTGCATCCGCAGCGTAACGGTTGACGGCGCGCATTACCTCCTCCTCGCAGGCGGACGCCCGCGCGCGACGATCTATGCGGTCTACCGTTATTTTGAAGTCTTCTGCGGCTGCCGCTATTTCTGGGACGGCGACCGCATCCCGAAGGGTGCACTTCCCCTCGACGGGGTCGACCTCGTCGAATCTCCGAAGTTCGAATACCGCGGCCTCCGCTACTTTGCACACCGCAGTCTGCACCGCTTCCAGGCAGAGCATTGGAGTCTTGACGATTGGAAGCAGGAAATCGATTGGATCCTTAAAAAACGACTCAATCTCTTTATGCTCCGCATCGGAATGGACGACGTGTTCCAAAGGGCATTCCCCGACATCGTTTCCTATCCCGAGCGCGACGAGCCCCTTCCCGGGACGGGTACGGGCTACGACGACCGTTCCCTCTTCTGGTCGCTCGAATACCGCGGTGAGCTGAGACGTCAGCTGCTTCAGTACGCCTTTGAGCGCGACCTCCTCCACCCCGAGGATTGCGGCACGATGTCGCATTGGTACTCGAGAACACCGCTCGAATTTCTCGAAAAGGTGAATCCCACGCTGCTTCCGCAGTCGAATAACCTCTACAGCGACCCGACGGGACGCGTGTGGGACATCCGCGACAAGGAAAATTTCGATCGCTACATAAAGCTCACCGAGGCGCATATCGAAGCGTACGGCAAGCCCGAGATCTTCCACACGATCGGACTCGGCGAACGGATGTACTCGAAGGACCGCAAGGAAAACCAGCGGATGAAGCTCTACGTCTACCGTAAGATCGCGAGCCGCATCAAGGAAAAATATCCGAACGCGCCCCTGCTCATCGCAAGCTGGGATCTTTGGCTGTGCTTTAAGCCCGACGAGGTGAAGGAGCTGGTAGCCGAGCTTGATCCCGCGCAGTCGATCATTTTCGATTATACCTCCGATACGGCAAAGGAGAACAACTTCACGAATTGGGGCGTCGTGAACAAATTCCCGTGGATCTGCGGCATCTTCGGCGGCTACGAGCCCTGTACCGAGGTGCGCGGGCTCTATGATCTGATGAACGAGCGCGTGAAGCTCGCGAAGGAAGACCCCTTCTGCAAGGGTCTTGTCCTGTGGCCCGAATTCTCTCACGCCGATCCCTTCACGATCGATTACTTCACGCGGAACGCGTGGGAAAAGGACACACCCGACGTCGCGCAGCACACCGATCTCTACTGTGCTGACCGCTACCCCGAGGAGATCAAAGCGGAAATGGCGGCTCTCTGGCGCACCTTTACGCCGATCGCCTCCCTCATCGGCTGGAGCGTGACTCCGGAGTACAAAACGATCGGATATGATCTCTTCCCCACGATGCTCATTCGCGTCGGCTTCAAGAAGGACAACACCGACTTCTACCGTGACGCATATCTGCGCATTCTCGGGCAGAAGGAGGCGGCGATCAGCGTCCTCACGAAGCTGTCTCAGCTTCCCCTCAGCGACGAGCTGACGCGCCGAGATCTCTACGATATTGCACGGACCGCTATCGGCAGGTTCATCAACGCGGCGATCTATGAGGTCGAGTATCTTTACACCTCCGGGGCTTCCGTCGAAGCGATCGAGAAAGCAGCCGCGCGTGGTGAAGCGCTCCTCGAGCAGCTCTATCTCCTCCTCTCCTCCCACGAGGACTACTCGCTTTACGAGTCGCTTCTCCGTCTAAACAGCGTGACCGAGACGAATCCGAATTTCGAAAAGACGCTGAAGGAAAACGCCTCGTGCAAGTACTGCCGCTCCTACATTGCGGAGAACGTCGAATACCTCTATCTTCCCGAGATGCGCCTCGTCTTCGACGAAGTCAAGAACGCGGTGCGCGAGGGACGCGAGATCTCGAGGGAGACGCTCAACGCGGGCGGTAAAGAGATCTCCCGCATCTATTTCGACACTCCTCTCTCCGAAATGCGAAAGGAGAACGCGCCCTTCCCGGACGTCGTCACCCGTTCCGCCGAGATCCTTCGCGATTTCTGACACAAGCACGATGCCGCTCCCGCGGCTCTCCATCCCTAAAATGTTCAAGCGGGCTGTCCTGATGAGACAGCCCGCTTCCTTTTTTAGTCGTCCTCCGAGAGATCGTATCCGAAGGCTCACACTCCGTTTGCGCCTTTGTAAATTTTTACTTCGCACAGCGAAATCCAAAACTTGACCAAAAAGTCCACCTAAATGCACAAAAAGTTCATTGTCTTTTATTTTTCGTATAGTATACTATATTTGTATATATTTTTCAAAATCTACCTAAAAAAGGAGAACGAATATGGCAATCAAGCACACGGCCGTCAGCTACTACGGCCTCAACTACGTCGAGCACGCGGAAAAGGACTTTCTCGAAATGAAGGAGCACGGATGCGACACCGTCATCCTTGCGATCACCGAGTTCGATATGGACTTCTGGTTCCCCAACATCAACAACATCGTCAAGACCGCACACAAGGTCGGTCTCCGTTGCATTGCGGATACCTGGGGCATCGGCAAGTACTTCGGCGGTGAGCAGGTCAGCCTTTTCCTGCAGAACAACATCCATCACAGACAGGTGTCTGCATACACGGGTGAGGTGCTGAACGCTGCTTGCTTCAACACGAATTCCTTCCGCGATTACTTCACGAATATTTGCCTGAAGCTTGCGCGCGAGACGGAGGTCGACGGCTTCTTCTGGGACGAGCCGCACTACGCGTACCCCAAATCCTACGCCTCTATCACGGGCGGCGCGGGTGACGATTGGGCGTGCAGATGCCCCGAATGCATGAAGAAATTCGAGGATTACTACGGCTACGAGATGCCGAAGTTTATGAACGACGACGTCAAGCAGTTCCGTTGGAGAGAAGCGCTGAAGACCCTCGCCGACTGCTCGAAGGCGCTGAAAGAGGTCAATCCGAACCTCGAGATCACCTGCTGTGTTCACGCGACGAAGAACACCTACTATGTCACCGAGCTGCGCGGCTACGACAATTGGGAAATGGTCGCGGCTTGCCCCTACTTCGACGTGTTCTCGACGACGATCATCAACTGGTCGCTCCCCGAAAGCTTCTTCAAGGAGATCACCGAGCGTACCGTTCGCATCGCGAAGAAGTACGGAAAACAGTCCGAGCGTTGGCTGATGGGCTATAACGCACAGCCCGACGACTTCTCGCAGATCGACAAGGTCGTCGACCTTTACGAGAGCATGGGCGTCGATCGCCTTGCGACCAAGTCGGAGG
>JAZSIN010000214.1:0-5416 GCA_045533845.1 Eubacteriales bacterium
CATACCGAAGCAGTGGAACATCGGGACCTGGATCATCATGCGGTCGGCGGTGGAAAGTCCCATTCGGTCGCCGATACACTTTCCGTTGTTGACGACGTTGTAGTGCGTGAGCATAACGCCCTTCGGGAAGCCCGTCGTGCCCGACGTGTACTGCATATTGCAGACGTCGCTCGGCTTTACCGCCGCCGCCATTCCCGCGACGCGCTCGCGGCTGACGAGCTTGTAGCGTGCCATCGCCTCGTCGAAGGTGAGACAGCCGCTCTGCTTAAAGCCGACGGTGATGACGTTACGGAGGAAGGGAAGCTTCTTCGTGTGGAGGGGCTCGCCCGGAACGGTGTTCTTCAGCTCGGGGCAGAGGGTGTTGATGATGTCCTTATAATTCGAGTCGAGACAGCTCTCGATCATCACAAGGGTGTGCGTATCCGATTGACGGAGAAGGTACTCCGCCTCATGGATCTTGTACGCCGTATTGACCGTGACGAGGACGGCGCCGAGCTTGACCGTCGCCCAGAAGGTGATATACCAGGCGGGGAGGTTCGTCGCCCAGACCGCGACCTTCGAGCCTGCTTTGACCCCGAGAGAAACGAGCGCTCGCGCGAAGCGGTCGACGTCCTCGCGGAACTGCGCGTAGGTGCGGGTATAATCGAGCGTCGTGTACTTGAAGCAGTACTGGTCGGGGAATTCCTCCGCTACGCGGTCGAGCACCTCGGAGAAGGTGAGATCGATGAGCTCGTCCTTCTTCCAGATATACTGTCCCGTTCCGTCGTGGTTGAAGTAGAGATTCTTTTTCATATCTCTCGTCGAATGGAAATGCGACATATAGTTGACGAAATGCGGGAAGATGATCTCGGGATCCTGCAGGTCGGGGAGCCATTCGGGCTTCCATTCGAGCGAGATGAAGGCGTCGTAATTGACCGAGGAGAGGGCGCGCATCACGCCGTCGATCGGCATCGTGCCTTCACCGATCAGCTGATAGACGCCGTTGTCGTCCGAGTCGCGCATATGGACGTGCGCGATGTAGGCACCGAGATTTTTGATGGTCGTGTCCCCCGATTCACCGTGATCGCGGTAGGGGTGGTGAACGTCCCAAAGAGCGGCGAGGTGGTCACTCGCGAAGCGGTCAAGGGCCGTGCGGAGGCGCGCGGTATCCGAATAGATTCCGCTCGTCTTCAGAAGGATGCTGACCTCCTTCCTTTCTGCGAGGGGCAGGAGTTCCTCGAGCGCGGAAAAGACCGCGTCCTCGTTCTCCGTAAGCGCACAGGCTACGACGTAGGAAACGCGCGCGTTGTGTGCGATCTCGATCAGAGACTTCAGAGATGGAATCGCGTTTTCGTCGGACGAAAGGTCGAGCGAGCTGTCAAAGCAGGGGATCGTAAGCCCTTTTTCGCGAAGCTCACGCACCGTTGCGGCGGTGTTGTATTTGTGGAATGGACCGTCCTTGCTCATCAGCGGGTCGAACTTGGTCAGGTTATAGACCTCGACGCCCGAGAAGCCCATATCGAGTGCGACGTCGAGCATCTCTCCGAAGGAAAGATCCGGCCATCCTCTCGTTGAAAACGAAAGCTTCATTCAAGCTCCTCCTCGTAAACAATTTTATTCAATGCACTCAGATACGCCTGAATGCCCGCGCCGACGATGTCGGTTGAGATGCCGATGCCCGAGTAGACCTTGCCGCCTGCGCGGAGCTTGACGATCGTCTGTCCCATTGCCTCGCGCCCCTCGGTCACAGCCTGAAGCTGGAAGTCATCGAGCTCGTAGCTGCAGCCCGTGATCTTTTCGATCGCCTGGAAGGCGGCGTCGATCGAGCCGTCTCCGATGTAGACGCCCTCTGCTGCTTCGTCGTTCTTCGTGAGCTTGATGTGTGCGGTCGCGGAGATGATATTGCCCGAGGTGATGACGTAGGTGTCGAGCTTATAGGTCGAGGGGACCTGCATCGCGGAGGAGGCGACGATCGCCTCAAGCTCTCTGAAGGTCACCTTTTCTTTTTTACTTGCGATCTGGCTGAATGCCGCGTAGACCGTATGAAGATCCTCAACGGATAGCTCGTAGCCGAGCCGAGCTGTAGCCGCCGCGACCGCCTCTTCGGTGTCGTGTGCGGTGAGGAAGAGACCGTCGTCGAGGTCAGAGGCACTCGCATTCTTTGATTTGCTCGTATAGGAGAGCTTTTCGATCTGCGACGTGATCACGCTGAGCCGCGTTGCTTCGAGCCTAGTGGAGACACCGAGCGAATCTGCCTTTGCAGAGAGGATGCGCGTGACGCTTTCGAGGGAGACCTCGGAGCTCGACCGCACTGCGGTGCGGATCTGTCCCGCGCCCTCGGCGACTGCCATAATGGCAGAGGCGTCCGCCATCGCGATGGCGTTTGAGCAGCATACGCCGAGCGTGACCTCGCGAAGTGCGGGGACTGCTTCGTACTGACGGCGGATGAAGGTCGAGAATTCGTCGGGGAGCATCGTTCCTGCGGTATCGCACAGCGTGACGGTGGTTGCCCCCGCCTCGATTGCTCTCTTGATCGCTTCTGCGAGGAAGTCCCCGTCACTGCGGGTCGCGTCGCCTGCGACGAATTCTACGTCGTCGCACAGCCCGCGGCAGGACGAGACCGTACGGCTGATCGCGTCAAGCATCGCGTCGGGCTTTTTGTGGAAGAGATACTCGATCTGTACCGAGCTCGTGGAGGCACAGACCTGCAGACGCGGACTTCTTGCACCCTTCAGCGCCGCCCAGGTCCTTTCGAGATTTTCTTCGTCCGAAAGTGCTACGGGAACGGCGATACGGCTGTTTTCTACTGCCGACACGATCGACTTCACAAGGAGTGCGTCGACACGCGGATCCTTGACTCCGCTGAGCTCGATCAGATCCACGCCGAATTTATCGAGAAGCTTACAAAGCTCGATCTTCTCCTTAAAGGAAAGATTCAGCTCCTCACTGTGCTGCTTCATCGTTGCATCGCTGATTATAAGTTGTCTCATAGTCTCTCAAGTCTCCTTTGAAATTCAAACAAAAAAGCCCCCGGAGCCGTCGTGCGGCTTCAGGGACGAATCTGATTCGCGGTACCACCCTGATTACCCCCGATATAGGGAAATCACTCATCGCCCTCGGGAAAAGAAGGGCTTGCCCTATAACGGGGGCGACCGGGTCTCATTACTTGCCATATACGGCTTTGACAAGACCGACTCGGGAAAGAGAGCCCCTTGTTGCCCGCATCGGCTCGCACCAACCGCCGACTCTCTGAGGCGTTAAAACAAGGAGTATGATTTCCGTCACAGTCATTTCCGAAAACTTTTCGGATTATATTTAATGAATGTATTTAACCACAAAATACGCGTTTTGTCAAGAGGAAAACGGGGAAAAGCGCAAAGTTTCACAAGAATGACAAAAAAGAAACGACACGTTTTTAAAAATTTGTACATTTTTGAAAAGAAAATCATTTGACTTTTGGAGCGAGAAATGTTAAAATATATGGTATAGTAGAATATAAAGACGGAGACGAAGACGGTAGGGCGTAACGTACGTACAGAGAGTCGGCGGTTGGTGTGAGCCGATTGTAATGCGCCGGGCTACCCATCACTTCCGAGTCGGAGATCCGATAGAACGGTAGGGTCTCACGTTTCCCGCGTTAAGGGCAAGGATTTCTATGTATCCTAAGTGGCGGTTTTCGCAATTTGAGTGGTTCCGCGGGTATTTGTACTCGTCTCAGGATTTTTTCTTGGGGCGTTTTTTGTATTTTGAAGGGGAATTTTGAGCGAAGACCGGTTGAGATGTTTTTCGAAAAGAGGTGCAGTATGGAACAGTCCATTGATATGATGGAGCATAAACTGAAGCAGGTCGCAGACCGTATTCGAGAGCTGCGTTTGATCTCGGACCTTTCTGTTTCCGAGATGGCGGAACGAATCGGGATCAGCGAAGCGGAATACGAGGCGTGTGAGAACGGAAACAAAAATTTGAGCGTCGCGTTTCTGTATCATTGCGTCCTGATCTTCGGCGTCGATATGAGCGATCTTCTCGAGGGTAAGAGCCCGAAGCTTCGCTCGTACGCTCTGACGAGAAGGGGAGAGGGACAGCGGATCGAGGAGGCACACCATATGGTGGGCTACAACCTCGCGTCGGGCTTCCGCAACCGTATCGCGCTTCCGCTTTATATGGAGATGAAGTATCACGAGGGTGCGGAGAATGAGGAGCTCGAGCTTCTGACGCACGAGGGACAGGAATGCGATATCGTGATCAAGGGTCAGATGAAGATTCGGATTGGGAAGCATACCGAGATCCTGAATCCCGGCGATTGTATCTACTACGATTCGGGCACGCCGCATGGAATGATTGCCGTGGGCGGTGAGGATTGCTCCTTCTACGCGATCGTGCTGCACAATCAGGCGGCACGTGTGGGCGAGCAGGCGGCGGCATCGACGATGCAGACCCAGCGCCGTAACGCGGATGATCAGCAGCGGATCTATCAGGACTTTATCGTTCCCGTCGAGAAGGACGGTGTGCTTACCGAGATCTCCTTCAAGAACGAGGATAAGTTCAACTTCGCGTTCGACGTCATCGATGCGCTCGGAACGCGCAAGCCCGACAAGCTCGCGATGCTCCACGTTGCGGAGGACGGGACCGAGAAACGGTTCACCTTCGCAGATATGAAGAAGGAATCGGCGCGAGTCGCGAATTACTTTACGTCTATCGGCATTAAGAAGGGGGACCGCGTGATGTTGGTGCTGAAGCGCCACTATCAGTTCTGGTTCTCGGTTCTTGCATTACATAAGATCGGTGCTGTGGCGATTCCTGCGCCGAACCAGCTCCTTGAAAAGGATTTCGAATATCGCTTTAACGCGGGTAACGTCAAGGCGATCGTTTGCACTGCAGACGGTGACGTTGCAAGGTCTGTTGACGCGGCAGCCGCAAGGTGCCCGTCCCTCGTGCATAAGCTCATTGTCGGCGGCGAGAGAGAGGGTTGGCGCAGCTTCAACGACGAGTACGGTCTGTACAGCAGTCACTACGAGCGCACCGAGGAAACGCCGTGCGGCGACGATCCGATGCTGATGTTCTTCACGTCGGGAACCTCGGGCTACCCGAAGATCGCGGCGCATAACCACAGATACCCGCTCGGACATTTCATCACCGCGAAGTATTGGCATCAGGTCAACCCCGATGGACTGCACCTGACGATTTCCGATACGGGCTGGGCGAAGTCGATGTGGGGCAAGCTTTACGGACAGTGGCTGTGCGAGGCGGCGATCTTCGTCTACGACTTTGATCGCTTCGATGCGGAGCACATTCTGCCGCTCTTCAAGAAATATAACATCACCACCTTCTGCGCACCGCCTACGATGTACAGAATGCTGATCAAGCGGTATCTGACGCGCGACAATCTTTCGAGCAACGAGTACGCGTCGACTGCTGGTGAGACACTAAACCCCGAGGT
>JAZSIN010000007.1:0-4474 GCA_045533845.1 Eubacteriales bacterium
GTTGCTACTCCAATTTGTCTTCCTAAGACCGCTTGGCCTCCGACTTGCAAGCCGATGATAATGAGCGCAATCTGCATCGTACTGCTCATTGCCCGCTCAGGCAGAAAGCTTGCTGCAAAGCTACCAATCGTCGTTACAACAAGAACGCTTACCAGCAAAGGTAAGCTGTTTTTTATATCCAAGTTTCCGCTTTTCCGATAGGTATACGCGCTGACAAGGCTTGCCAGAACGTCGCTGAACAGTCCTATACCAACCGCATCGTAGGCAGGGACACCTAAAAAGGTTATGAGCATAGGACCTATCACTGCGGCAGCACTCATACCGGCAAAGCCGGTTCCGATCCCTGCACCTGCAGCCGCGATAAAGCATATCAGTATTTTTATCAGAATATCTTCCATTATAATCTCCGTTAAGCTACTGTTCGTTTACGAAATATCATACCATATTTTTATGAACTTTTCAACCGGTTTGGCGTTTTCAAGCCGTATTTTCTGCCCCATACTTTATACTAGGCTCGTCTTTTTGAGAACAACCTTACTGATCGCGCCAAGACCAAATGCAAACAATGCACCACGCGCTTGATCTTTTGCCGCAGCTCGGTTCTTTCGGCGCTCTCCCGCCGCTTCGTGAGCGTTTCACGCCCTCTCTCCGCAGCCTTTTCGTACGCCTTCTGCGCCTGCCGCTCGACCGAGCCTGCAAACTGCTTTGACTGATCCTGCGGCGCATTGTGATAGGTCCCGAGCTTCAGATCCTTGTCATTCCGAATTATTTTCCGAAAAAGTACTGCTTTTTTTCTCCCGTTTATGGTATACCATTATTGGAAGAAGCGTTTTGGATCGCGTCACCTACGGGCCGCGGCACACCGTAAAATGAAAAGCTTTGCCTCATTCCGATAAGGTCGGAATGAGGCAGAGCTCTTTGTTTTATCTCAGGAGTCCCGTTTTTGTTTTACGAGCGGATCTCCGCGCCAATCGTCTTGGTGAGGCGCTTCATGATGCTGTTTGCCATAGACTCGATCTCCGAGCCCGTAAGCGTCTTTTCATTCGATCCGATCACGAAACGAACGGTAACCGATTTCTTACCCGCAGGGATCTGCTTACCCTTATACTCGTCAACGAACTTGACGTCGCGGAGAAGATCGTTCTTCTTTGCCATGATCACGTTATAGATCTCGTCCCACTTGACCATCGAATCAACGAGGAAGGAGATATCGTAATCGTTCATCGGGAATTCGGGCACCCGAACGAAGCGGTTGGTTCTTGACTTGAAGGGCACGAGCGCGTCCATATCAAGCTCTACGAGCACTGCGGAAAGCACCTTGATGCCGCAAGCGAGAGCCGCCTTCTTCGACAAGAGGGCGAGATCGCCGATCCTCTTGCCGTCGAGCATAATGTTGAGCCATACTGTTTCGTCCGCCCAGTAAGGCTTCTCCGCCTTCTCGAAGGTCAACGCCTCCATATGCGTGAAGCGCGGCATCGAGCCGATCACACCCTTGGCTCTGCGGAAAAGCTCGCTGATGTTGTCGGAGGAGCCGACGAATGCACATCCAAGATGCTTCTTCTGCGCGGGGAGCTTTTCGCCCTCGTAATCGGAGGTGTAATCGCCGTCAAGGAAGATCTGCGCCTCCTCGAAGATATCGAACTCGTCGAAGTTACGCTCGTTCTTAACGATCGCCTTACAGATGTTGGGAAGAAGCGAGGAGCGGATATATTTCTCGTTCGGAGAGGGGGGCGTTGCAAGTGCGAGGATCCCGTCGGTCGAGGGCATCAGCGCGTTTACAAACTCGTCGGTCATCCACGGGTACGTGAAGATCTCCTGCATATTGCAGCGGAACGCCAGATATTCCTTCACTCTGCGGACGAGATCAACGTCGAGCTGATTGATCGCACCGTCGAACGACGTGGTAATGGTCGTCGCCTCGATGTTCTCGTAGCCGTACATACGGGCGACCTCTTCCATAATGTCAGCCTTGATGGATACGTCACCCGTCGAACGCCAGGTCGGAACAACGATGTGCATTCCCTTTTCTGTGAAGGTCACCTCATATCCCATCGTACCGAGCTTCCTTGCTACGATCTCCTGCGGGATACGCTTACCGAGACGTCTGTCGAGCCAATCAAACTCAACGTCGATCTCCTTCCGTTCAAGCTTCTTCTCGTAAAGGTCCTTAAACGCCGTGACCTTCATATCGGGATAAAGCTCGGAGAAAAGCTTCATCGCAAGCGAGAGTGCCTGATCGCAACGCTCGGGATCGACCGCCTTTTCGTAGCGGGAGGACGCTTCGGTACGGTTATCATAGCGGAGTGCCGTACGGCGGACGCCGCGGGACTCGAAGTTTGCGACCTCAAGGATCACGCTCTCGGTCTCGGGAAGCACCGAATCCTTCGCACCGCCCATAACGCCTGCGAGCGCGACTGCGCCCTCTGCATCGGCAATGACGAGGTCGTCGGTCGAAAGCCTGAGCTCCTTATCGTTGAGCAGCTGCAGCGTTTCGCCTTCATTTGCGCGTCTTACCTCAATGTGGTCGATGATGTGGTTCGAATCGAACACGTGTGTCGGCTGACCGGTCGCGAGCATGACGTAGTTGGTCACGTCAACGAGCGCATTGATCGGGCGCATACCGACTCTCCAGATGCGGCTCTGCATCTCGAAGGGAGATGGCTTTACCGAAAGTCCATCGACTCTAGCACCGATGTAACGGGGGCAACGGTCGGTATCCTTGATCCTCACGTCGTACTCCTCGACTGCTTCGGGAACGTACTGATCAAACGTCGCAAGCGGAAGATCGTAAAGAGCGGCAAGCTCTCTTGCAATTCCGTAGTGACCCCAAAGGTCGGGACGGTTGGTCATAGACTTGTTGTCAATCTCGAGAATGATGTCGTCGAGGTCAAGTGCCTTTGCGATCGGCGTGCCTGCGGGAACGTCAAAGGAAGTGACGTCCATGATCTCGTGCTCCTCCTCTGCGGGGAAGAGATCGGCAAGACCGACCTCGACCGAGGCGCAGATCATACCGAAGCTCTCGACGCCGCGAAGCTTCGCGTTCTTGATCTCAACGGGCTCGCCCTCACCGTGCCAACGCACCATAGCGCCGGGGCAGGCAACGACGACCTTCATTCCCGCTTCAAGGTTAGAGCCTCCGCAAACGATGTCCTTGATCTCCCCACCACCGATGTCGACGCGGCAAATGCGAAGCTTGTCCGCATTGGGGTGAGGCAGGACCTCCTTGATCTCACCGACGATGATCTTTTCAAAGCGCTCTGCAAGATTCTCTGCTCCCTCGACCTCGACCGTCGACATCGTAAGATCGTACGCGAGGCGGGAAAGATCCATATCCTCGGGAAGCTTAACGTAATCCTTGATCCAATTCAGCGATAATTTCATTTGGATATTCTCCTTTCACTCCGCTTTAGTGGAACTGCTTCAGGAAGCGGGGGTCGTGGGTGTGGAACAGACGGACGTCGTCCACACCGTAGCGCATCATAACGAGTCGGTCAAGACCGATATTTACGTAGAAGCCCGTGTACTCGTCCGGATCGAGTCCTGCTGCGCGCAGCACGTTGGGGTGAGGCGTTCCACCGGGCATGATCTCAATCCAGCCCACGTGCTTACAAACGCTACAACCCTTTCCGCCGCACACGAGACAGCCCATATCGATCTCAAAGCCGGGCTCAACAAACGGGAAAAATCCCGCTCTCATACGGACGGGAACGTCCTGACCGAACACCTTCGAGAGGATGCTCTTGATCATAACCTTACCTGCGGTATAGGTGAAATCCTTATCGACGATCAGCGCCTCGTACTGGAAGAACGCGCGCTCGTGACGGGCATCGGTCGTCTCGTTTCTGTAAACTCTTCCGGGGTAAACGAAGCGGTAGGGAGGCTTATGCGTCTGCATATAGCGCACGCTGTCACCCGTAAGATGCGGACGCAGGCAGAGCTTGTCGTTTGCATCCCCCGAATCGTGTCCCTCAAGCCAATAGGTGTCCATGCTCTCTCTTGCGGGGTGATTGGGCGGGAAGTTCAGATTGTCGAACGCGTAGTATTCGCTCGTGATCTCGGGTCCCGAGAATACCTCGAAGCCCATGGAGCGGAACGCGTCGTTCAGATCGTAGCACATCTGCGTGATGGGGTGCAGACCGCCGATTTTCGGCTCATATCCGGGGATGGTGCAGTCGAAGTCTGCGAGGATCTCGGACGCCTTGAGCTTAAGCGCCTCACGTCTTCCTTCGATCTGCTCGGAGAGAAGATTCTTGACGTTGTTGACCGCCTTACCCATCTCGGGGCGGAGCGAAACGTCGAGTCTCGGGATCTCCTTCAGGAGCTCGGTAATGCTTCCCTGCTTTCCGAGAAGCGCGCCCTTTACCTCTTGCAGCTCGGCTTCAGACTGAGCGCCTTCAATTTTCGCAGTACCTTCCTTCAGTAATGCTTCGAGTTTTTCTTTCATGTTGCTTTCCTCTTATATTTTTTGAATAGA
>JAZSIN010000235.1:0-2545 GCA_045533845.1 Eubacteriales bacterium
CCCCGAGAACGTCTTCGTCTTTTCCTCGGAGACCCTCTCGTGCTTCTCCTTCCCCGACGCGGACGTCGACGTCTACGGCTACGGCTTTACGGGTCCGACCCTCGACCGCTCGCCTCTCTCGGAACTCGACGATAACTTCGCGCTCGGTGACCGCCCGTCGGTCCTCCTCCTCCACGGCGACCTCGATTCTCCCCTCTCGCGCTACGGCAACATCCGCTCGTCCGACCTCGCGCGATCGGGCGCAGACTATATTGCCCTCGGGCACGTTCATAACGCCGAGGACGACCTCCTTTCGTTCGGTACGGCATTGGGCGCATACGCCGGCTTCCCCTTTGGGCGGAGCTTCGACGAGCGGGGCTTCGGCTCCTTCCGCGTGATCACCCTCCGTTCGACGGGCGACGGCGCTTCCCCGATCGAAAAGGCGGAGCGTGTAAAGGCATCGGAGAGCCGCTTTGAGGTCGCGTCCGTCGACCTCTGCCGCTGTGAATCGGCCGCAGAGTCCGTGGAGCGAATCCGCGCTTTCCTTTCGGGGCGCGGATTCGGAAGGGATACCGCCTTGCGCCTCTCCCTCACGGGCGAGGTCTCACCGCGCTATACGCCCGATCTCGCGGCACTCTCGGCGCGTCTCACGGGCGACGATCTCCCCGCCCCACTCGAGCTCTCCGACCGCACCCTCCCCATCCTCGACGGCGACTACCTCGAACGCGATCTCACCCTTCGCGGTGAGCTCTACCGCATCCTGAAGCCGAAGATGCTTTACGGCTCGGACGAGGAGCAGAGAGACGCCGCGCTTGCCCTTCGGCTCGGTCTTGCGGCGCTCGACGGACGGTCGATCCTGTCTTAAAGCGCAGGGAAAGAGACGGAAGACACGGCTTCCCTCACCGACACCAAAAGTACGTATGCCGCCGCTACGGCGGCTTAACGGAGGCGAATATGTATATTCTATCACTCCACGTCCGCGAATTCGGCGGGCTAAGGGACAGACGCTTCGAGCTCTCGAAGGGACTGAACCTCATAACGGGCGACAACGAATCGGGCAAAAGCACCCTGCTCGCATTCATTCGCTTTATGCTTTACGGACTCCCGAAGCGGCGCGCGGGCGAAAGCCTCTCGGACGGCGACCGCGCCTTCAGCTGGGAGAACGGCATTGCGGACGGCAGTATGACGGTCGAAAAGGACGGCACCGTCTACCGCATCGAGCGGCGAGAGCAGAGCGCGGGCGGGCGAAAGCTGCTCACCGTCTACGACGAAACAAGCGGCGATCCGCTCCCGAAGGGCGACGCTCCGGGCGTTTTCCTCCTCGGCATCCCCGCAGAGGTCTTCGACAGCACCGCTTGCCTCCGTCAGCTCAGAGCGCACGATCTCGACGCAAACGGTCTCTCGGGCGCGATCGAGAACCTGCTCCTCGCAGGCGACGAGGCAGTCAATACCGAAAAGGCGCTGAAAAATCTGGAGAAGGCGCGAACGACCCTCCTTCATAAAAACGGTCACGGCGGCGAGATCCATCGGTGCATACAGGAGATCACCTCCCTCCGTCTCTCCTTCGACCGCCTCCGCGAGGATCACCGCGTCCTTCTCGAGCTGAAAGAGGAGGACGCGGCGCTCGAAGAGCACCGCGCCGCTGTCACCCGCGCACTGCGGAAGGCTGAGGAGGACTGCTCCGCCCTCGCGGAGACCGAGATCCTCGTCCGCTTCGACGCCCTCCACGCAGAGGAGGCTCGGCTCGGGGCGCTCGAAAAGGAGCTCTCGGACTACGACGCGGCGCACCCCGCATCAGGTCCGTCCACCGACGCGCTTTGCCAAGCGCTCGACTCCGAAGCGGAGCGTCTCGACGCGGACGAACGAAGCATCCTCCGATGCGAGGCGGAGGAGAAAATAGCAACCGAGACCCCCACAGCCTCTCCGGAGATCCTCCGCTCGGCGGATGCAGTGCGCGCTTCGGGCGGCGCCGATGCCGCCGTACGGCGGCTCTCTCTGCTTGCAGAGGCAAGGAGGCAGGCGGCGGTCCTCTCTGCGGTCCTCTTCTCCGTCGGAGGAGCCTGCCTCCTCCTCGGCGCCGCCCTCGCGCTGGTCCTGCAGAAGCCGATCCTCTACGCCGTCACCCTCCTCGGGATTCTCGCTATACCCTTTGGAATCCACAACCTCCTTCGGGCGAAGCGGGCAGAAAAAGACGCGTCTCTCCTCTATACCACCCTCGGCATCGACCAAGTGAAGGAGCTCCGACCCGAGCTCGACCGCATCCTTTCGGAAGCCGAACGGCACGAGGCGCGGGAAAAGCGCATCGCCTCTGCAAGGGCAGCCCTTTCGGAGGCGACCGAGCGCAGAGCCGAGCATCGCGCGGCGGTCGAGCGCCTTCTGTCGGATGCAAAAAGACCGCTTCCCGACGGCGGCGTCACCCCGCAAAGCATCCGCACGCTCGCAGGTCGCCTCGCACGGGAAAGCGCCGAGAGAGCCCGCCTCGCAAGCGGCGTTTCCCTCCTTTCCGATAGCGTCGCCCGTATGCGGGAGGCACTCGAGCCGTACAGCGAGTCCGTCCTACGCGACC
>JAZSIN010000284.1:0-9536 GCA_045533845.1 Eubacteriales bacterium
ATTTACGCCGCTCCCTGCTCCTTTTTACTGTATATCATAGTTCGTCCGCTTTTTCAAGAGCGTTCGGACGATTTTTTACGCGAGCTCCGAAATAATTTTCGCGATCGCGTGCTCGGTGCACGGAACGGTGACGCGGTCTGCGATCTCCTTCAGGCGTTCGTGTGCATTTCCAACCGCATAGGAGATATCCGCCACCTTCAGCATCGGAAGGTCATTCCCGTAGTCTCCGACGCAAACGAGCGTATGCGCCCCGACGAGCTCCTTCACAAACAGTGCACCGCTCCCCTTGTCAATGCCGATCGGCTGTGCCTCGTAGCCGCGGGGTCCGCTACTTCCGAAGGTGAAGCGGTCGCCGTATTTCGTTTCAAAAAACCGTTCGATCTCGTCGTATGCCGCGGGATCGTGAATGATGACGAGCTTCCGCACGATCCCCTTGACGTCGTCATAGGTCATAGGCTCACCGTACAGCCACCGATCGGAGTCGAGCCTGCCGTCCGGGTAGAGCGTTCCGAATCCTCCGGAAAGAAAAACGACCATACAAAGGACCGACGGCATCGCGAAGGCGTCCGCGATAAATTCCATCGCGAGACCGTTCGGGATCTCTCCGCCAAAAAGGACCCGATCGTCCTTCGGATCGTCCGCGTAGAGCACGATCTCACTTCCGTTCAGTCCGATCACGGGACCGTTCGGCTTGAATTGATCCGCAAAGCCGCGGAAGAACGGGGTCTGTCGCCCCGAGCACGGGCAGAACACGCCGCCCTCGCTCTGAAAATACGCGATCGCGTCCGCGTTCTCCTGCGAGACCTTGCCCTGATATGCCAGCGTCCCGTCGAAATCCGAGCAAAGCAGAAATCCGTCAAATTTCCCCATAGAAGATCCTCTCTCTCATAAAGCAAGCTTTTCTTTCTTACTATTTTAGTCCTCATCTTAAAACGGAGCGTGTCGTTTTTTTGAATATTTTATGAACAGAGGTCGGATTTTTCCTTCCCGTGCATTTTTACGTAAAGCACTGCAGCCGTACGGAGCGCGCGCTTCCTGAGGCGGTAGACCGTCGCACGTGAAACATCGAGCAGCTCCGCACACCGCGTCAGATTCTCACCGTGAACGTAGTAGTAGTAAAGAAAGAGCTTCTCATCGCAGTCCGAGATCGACAAAACGAAGGAGCGGATCTCGTACATTCTCGCCTTGAGGTAGATCTCGGTCTCCCTCGAAAGATCGGGGACGGGGCGCTCATCCGACTGAAAATATTCGCGCTCGTAGCGGTTCATTTCAAGCATACGCGCGGAAACACGGTAGTCGGAAAGATACGCCTCCACTTCAACAAGTCGGTACTCGTCCGTCCGTTCGGCGGATCGCTTCATTTCCACCCTCCGCCCATCGGGACAGCGCGTCTTACGCTCCGCTATAACCGTATATTCTACTTCCTTTTCTTCCTGCATCGTGGTCCTCCTCTGCGTCTTCCCTACCGAAAAGGGGAAAAGCGTCCCGAAAGAAAATCGAGGCACGCACCCCCTCCCGTTCCTCCAAAGCCCGATAATTCGGGCAAGCTGACGGACAAACCGTCCTTTCACAAATTTCACACATCGTTTTCTCCTTCCTACCGAGCCGCGTGGACTTGTCTTGTGAAAAACCCGCACGAATTCCCGTTTTCCCCTTGACAAGTTCCCTCGGTTCGGTTATAATATCCGTGTACATTATACCGCAATTACGAATCTGTGTCAATCGCATATTTCGGATTTCCGAACTACTTACGGTTATTTCGTCGACCTTCACAAATTTTTTCGGAGGGCTATATGAATTACGATCGCTTTGAAGCGCTTCTCCACCGATACAATACGACGGTCTACCGCGTCTCGAAGGAAACGGGCATTGCCCCATCGACCTTTTCCGATTGGAAAAGCGGAAGATCTACGCCAAAGGCGGATAAGCTCTGCCGCATCGCCGATCATTTCGGTGTTACCGTCGACGCGCTCTGTGGCAGTGAGACCGGAGAAAAAAGTGAGCTTTCCGCTTATCTCGCGGTCCGCGCGCGTAAAATGATCCCCGTACTCGGCGAGATCCGCGCGGGTGCGCCCATCCTCACCGAGGAACTGACACTCGGGCACGAATTTGCCGACGTCGATCACGCAGAGGACTATTTTTATCTGAAGATCCGCGGGGACAGCATGAAGGACGCGGGAATCATCGAGAATTCCTTCGTGCTCTTCCATAGGCAGGACTACGCCGAGGACGGTGATATCGTTGCTTGCCTCGTCGGCGGCGACAGCGCGACCATCAAGCGCTTCAGACAGATCAAACGGCAGATCCTGCTCGTTCCCGAAAACGACACTTACGACCCGATCCTGCTCACCACGAAGGACTTTGAATCGGGAGATGCGCGCATTCTCGGCGTCGCAACGGAGGTAAAGATCAAACTATGACGGCAATCAGCATAACGGGGCTTTCCCTTTCCTTTGGTGTGACCCCCGTTTTACAGGATATTTCCTTTTCTCTTGAAGAGACCGACCGACTCGGCATCATCGGCGTCAACGGATGCGGCAAATCCACCCTCTTTCGTCTGATCCTCGGTGAGCACACGCCCGACAGCGGAAGCATCTATATCGCGAAGGGGAAGACGGTCGGTGTGCTCACGCAGGACGGCGCCTTTACCGAGGCGACGCTCCCGGGCGGTCAGCGCGCGGACACACCGCTTCTTCAGATGTACACCGCATTCCCGAGCCTGCTCCGTATGGAAGAGCGTCTCGCCGTGCTTCAGAGGGAGATGGAGGAAAACGGAGGGGCGGATTCCCCCGAGGCACTCCGCACGGCAAACGAATACACCACGCTGAACGAGCGCTTCATCCGCGAGGGCGGACTCGAATTCCGCGCTCGGTGCGCCTCGATCCTATCGAGAATGGGCTTCTCAGAGGAAATGATGCATCGCCCGCTCGATACTCTTTCGGGCGGTCAGCGTACGCGTCTCGCCCTTTCACGTGAGCTTTCGCGTGAGCCCGACATCCTCCTTCTCGACGAGCCGACAAACCATCTCGACATCGAAACGCTCGGTTGGCTTGAGCATTATCTCCTTTCCTATAAAAAATGCGTAATGGTCATCTCGCACGACCGTTACTTCCTCGACCGCATAACGAACAAGACCCTCGCGATCGAGCACCACCGCGCGAAGCTGTATAACGGCGGCTACTCGCAGACAATCGAGCAGAGAGAGCTCGACCGCGCCCTTGCCGAAAAGCACTACAAGGATCAGCAAAAGGAGATCGCGCGGCAGGAGGCATATATCGCACAGCAGCGTCAATGGAACCGTGAGCGCAACATCATCGCCGCCGAGAGCCGTCAGAAGCTCCTCGACAAGATGGTGCGACTCGAAAAACCTAAGGAAGCACCGAAGGCGATCCGTATGCAGTTCTCGGCGTCCTCGTCGAGCGGCACCGAGGTGCTGACCGCAAATCGCCTCACGATGGGCTTCGACGATCACATTTTGTTCCGTGATCTCTCCTTTCTCGTGAAGAAGAACGAGCGGCTCTTCATCGTCGGGCCGAACGGTGCGGGAAAATCCACCCTGATCAAAATTATGCTCGGCAAGCTCACGCCGCTGTCGGGCTACCTCGAGGCGGGCTACAACGTCGAGATCGGCTACTACGATCAGGAGAACCAGAATCTCTCTCCCGAGAACACCGTCCTCGACGAATTATGGAACGCCTACCCCGCCCTCCCCGAGACCGAGATCCGCAATACTCTCGCGCTCTTCCGCTTCACGGGCGAGGAGGTATTTAAGGAGGTTCGCCTCCTGTCAGGCGGTGAGCGCGCGCGTCTCACCCTCGCGAAGCTCATTCTGTCGAAGATGAATCTCCTCATCCTCGACGAGCCGACGAACCACCTCGACATCGACTCGCGCGAGGCACTCGAAGCGGCACTCCGCGAATTTGACGGCACGATCGTCACGGTCTCGCACGACCGCTACTTTATGGACAAGCTCGCAACACGCGTCCTCGAGATCGCGCCGAAGGAGATCGCGGACCGTATCTCGTGCGACTATACCGTAACGCGTGCGGGCGAGGGCTACACCGAGTACCTCGAGGAGCGCGAGGCGCGTCTCCTGCGGGCGGGCGCGTCCGACCCCGACACAGCACCGACCGAGGCGGTCAGCACGCAGAAGGAGCAGTACCTCCGTAGTAAGCAAGCCGCCGCAGAGGATCGGAAGAAGAAGGCTCGGATCGAGCGGATGAAAAAGGAAGCTGCGTCGCTCGAATCGGAGCTCGAATCGATCGAAGCGGAGCTGTTCGGAGACGCCGCGACCGACTACGAGCGCGTCGCCGTCCTCGACACGAGAAAGAACGAGATCGAGGAACGTCTCCTTGAAATCTACGAGGAGATCGGAATCTGATCAAAAAAGCACCCGTGATACGCGTGTATCACGGGTGCTTTTTAATTATAAGATCAGATGCGGATCTCGATCGGAGACGCGTCCTTCGTAAGGTCAAGCGTTCCCGTATAGGACTTTCCGTCCTTCGTTACGGTGTATTCATATTCACCGTAAAAGCCGCGGAAGGTTGCCACGCCTTCACCGCTTGTCGAGAGGGTCTCCTTCGTGGAGAAGGTCTCGTGGAGCAGGCGGTCGATCGTCTCGTACGCGGGCTTCTTCGACATATCAAAGCGCAGGAGACCTGCGTAATAGAAGTTCTCTCCGACCGTCATATCACCGGGCTCTGCCGCGTGTGCGTAGCCGTCCGCGAGATTCCAGTAGATAATTTTCTCCATCGCCGGGTGCGAGAACCAAAGCTTGTAGAGGCGCTCGATGATGTCAGCCTGCAGCTGCTCGTCCTCCTCTTCCCACGAGTATGCGGGGATTGAGATCTCGGTGATCTCGAGCGGCTTCCCGAGCTTCGCGTAGGTGTCAAGCACCCAAAGAAGATGCTCAAAATCGTAGAAATGTACCGTGTACTTCTTTTCAGGCACGTCCTTGTTGAACATATGGTACTGCATACCGATCACGTCGATACGGCAGCCCATCGAAAGAAGCTTCTCGATCTCCATATAGTACTGCGCCCACTCACCCGCGCGGGTGTTCCACGAAAGCGTCGAATCCTCATTGATCGCGAGGCGGTTGTTCGGGAAATACTTCTCCGCGAGCTTATAGCAGAAGGGCATATAATCGGGCTCGAGATAGAAGGGCGAGTTCGGCGTGAAGCGTCCCGCCTCGTTCGTGACCTCAATCGTCGGGATCTTATCTGCATAGCGCTCGGAGATCTCCTTGAAGCGCTTTTCTAGCAGAGCCTTCGTCTCCTCGACCGACTTCTCCCTCAGCCACTCGGGGAATGCAAAGCCCGTCGAGCCGTATGCAAGACCGTGCTCGCGGGGCTCGATGCCGTTCTCCTCACAGAAGCGGATACAACGGTCGGTCGGCGGGCGACGGTACAGCCGCGGGCTGTCTTCGTCGTAGCGGAGAAGTCCCTCCTCGGGCTCGTTTCCCTTCCAATAGAACGGGAGGGTCGCAAGGTTAAACAGCTCCTTAAAGCGCTCCTTGTAGATCTCGTTCTTTTCTGCCGTTTCGAGCTCATCGAGCATAAAAATGTTCGCCCCGAAGCGGAAGGCGTGCTTCTTCAGCTTCACCGACACGGTCGCGTCACCGACGGGTGCGCCGCTCGCGTCGACGACCGAGAGGGTCGCGTCCCCCTTACGGTAGCGTTCAATGTCGCGTTCAACGCGCGCTTCTACCTTTTTGTAGCTTTTTTCCACTCTCTCGCGGATCGCTGATCTGTCCATCCTTGTTCCTCTCTTTCTTCGCCCGTGGGCGATCCATACCTTCATTTTAGCAGGGTTTTCGCACCGAATCGACCCTGTTTTCGCGTAAAAAGGGTTGATTTTCGCAACCGGGCGTGCTATAATACAAAAAAACAGTCACGACGTGGAGGTATCCTATGCTACCCGAAGGCACCGCAGTACAGCTGCACGACGTATTTCTCTATCACGGAAAAAAGACCCGCACGCCGACGGCGGCGCGCGCCTTTTCCTCGCTTTCCTTCCGACTCTCGGGGGAAAGCGAATTCTACGCGGGCGGAGCGTCCTACGACGTGCCCGAGGGGAGTGTGATCTATATCCCCGCAGGACAGGACTATGTGCGCACGGTAAGAAAGGAGGAGACGATCGTCGTGTTCCATTTCACGGTCTACGGCGCCGACCTCCCCGGACTTTCGATCTGTCTTCCCGAGGACAAGGACGCGTACCGCACGCTCTTCCTCGAGGCGCTTCGGCTGTTTGACGAGAAGCCGATCGGCTATCGCTTTGCCGCAACCGCCGTATTTTACCGCATTCTCGAGCTTCTTTGTACAAACGGCGCACCACCCGTCAAGGCTAAGGAGGGGCTTGCCACCCGCGCGGCAGACCTCATCGAGCGTCGCTTCTCCGATTCTGCGCTTTCGGTTGCAGCCCTCTCCGGAGAGCTGTTCGTCAGCACGGCGTATCTTCGCCGCGCCTTCCATCAACGCTACGGTATGAGCCCGAAGGCGTACCTCTCGGGCGTTCGGATCAAGCACGCACGCGCCCTCCTTGCAACGGGCTACTACTCGCAGAAGGAGATCGCGGAAAAATGCGGCTACTGCGACGTCAAATATTTTCGCGTCGCGTTCGGTAGGGAGACGGGAGAGTCGCCCTCCGAATACGTTCGCCGTATGGAGGGGAAAGCCGCGGTCTGACCGTCCTTATGGCGTTTGATCCTCCCGCTCCTCCATAAGTACGCGACAATGTACGCCGTTCGGCGTCGCAGTCACCGCGAGAAGAACTGTACTGTATTCGTTTTCCTCTTCCACCTTAAAGGAGGAGAAGCGCAGGCGGTAGCTGCCGTCCCGTTGGCGTTTATAGCAAAAATCGCGGAAGTCACCAACCTTCGTTACGCGCACGCGCTTATAAGCACCTGTTTCGTCACGGCGAAGCTCCTCGAGCTCGACCGTGTACGGAAGACGCGGGGGCCTTTTTTTGAAGTCCTCCGCCGATACCACACTCCGCACCGTCGCGTGGAAGGAGACTCGCTTCTCGGGACAAGCGTCCGGATCGTCCTCGACAGCCTCCCACAGCATGACCGCGTCACCGTCGATATCGTGAAGAAGAAGCCGCGCACCCGCAATGCGGTCGATCGCCGCCTCCTCCATTCCGTCGAGGAGCAGTGCTTCCTCCCGCTCGGCTTCGAGCGTCGGCGAAGACGGAAGCGAGGAGAGAAAATCGACAGTTAAGGGGAAATCCGCGTAGTGACCGACAAGAACGAGCCGCGACAGCGAAACGCCCTCGATCCCCGTGAACAGCTCCGAGAAGCGTTCTGTCGCTTCTCCCATCGAGACGGTTTCGAGCCGTCCTCTTTTATCCCGTGCTTTCCTGTAGAGCGCGGGATATTTTCGATCTACCCGCGTCCGTTCCGCAGGCGTCAGCGCGGTGTAATCGATCCGCTCCCCGACGGGTGCTTCGGATCCGTCCTTTGTAAAGTCTTCCGCCCCATCTCTGTCCGCCCGTTTTCCGTAAAGACTCGAATATGTCGCGCGGTCGGGAAAGATCCGCTTTGCGCGCACATCCGTCCTGCCGCTTCCGTCGGGATAACAACGGTAGGCGCTGAAAAGCACCCGCATTCGATCGGACTGCTTTTCAAAATGAGAGAAGGAATCCCCCTCTCCCGTGACGAAAGAGAGAAGCCAATCGTAAAAGCCGTTTCCGCCCGTCCGTCCGCTCCGAAGCGGGATCTCACCATCTCTCGTAAAGAGTCGCGTCTCCCGCGTGTCGCAGTACAGAAGTCCATCCGCTTCCCCTCCGGAAAGCCGCACCGCTGCACGGTAAAGTAGCTCGTCGCGGGAAAGCTCCGACACCGAGTCGGAAAAGCGGAAGCCCCAAAGCTGCTCCGCAATGCAGGGGCGAAGCACCTCAACGCGACGGGAAAGCGCGTAAACGACCGTTACCCTTCTATGTAGAAGTCCGACCTCGCGCGACACCCTCTGCATCAGCTCGCTGAGCAGCGCAAAAAGGCACTCCTCCGTGACAGTCTCCCGTGCAGATACGTTGACAGCCTCTCCCCCTCCCCGGGGCAGGAAGCGGGCAAACAGTCCGTCCTCGCGCACGTAGAGAAGAAGAAGATCCATATCGATCCGTTTCGTCATGCTTCCCCTCCAAGTCCCGCACACACCGACAGAATGCGGCGGTATACGTTTGCATTTTCCTCTACCCGCTCGATCGAGGAAAGTCCCACGAGCGAGAAGGCTCCGTACTGAAGAAAGGCGTCGAAGTGCCCGATCGCCACGCGCAGATACCGAAGATCAAAGCGTTTTTTCGGGTCAAATACAGACGCGTGATAGAGCTGACAGCCGATCACGTACGAGAGAAGCGCCTTTTCTTCCTCAAGCATCATGCGCTTGAACACACGGTCACCCGCGTCAACACCGACCCGATCGGCTTCCGCGCGAAGAAGCGCGTCGCATTCCTCCGAGGCGCGGTCGATAAGACGAGACAATTCGGAGAGGATCTGCTCGATCCGTTCCCCGTCGGCCGTCGCGCTGTCAGACGCAAGCAGCAGAGAAAGCGTCGGCTCGTACAATTCGACTGAGACCGACAGCAGAAGTCTCAAAAACGAAAGCTTTCCGTCGGTCGACAGCGTAGGATAAGTGCGCTCCTCGTACGAGAAGATCGCCTCTGCAAGATCGTCCACGCCGATCTCGGCACGGCGTGCGTATTCGTAGCACGCCTCCTGCGACTCTGATGCAAGAAGACGGAACTCCTCCTTTAGTTCGGAAAGCTCCTGCGGCGTCTCCGCACGGTCTGCAAGGATATACTTCGCGTAAGCAACGCGGGAACGGATCCCGCCAGCGGCAACCCCCGCGTCAAAATAAGCCTCCGCAAGCGTCCCGTTGTTTTCTTCAAGCGCGAGCATACCGAGCTCGTACGCTGAATCGAGCGCGATAAGTCCGTCTCGAATGGCGTAAAATTCGCTTTCCAGCCTCGGCGTCGGGAATTTTCCCTCCATCCGTTCGATGAAATCAAAAAAGACCTTTAGCTTTTCTCTCGTCTCACGCTTCTTTTTCGGATCAGGCTCTCTGTGCGAAAGTGCGCGGAGAAGCAGCCGCGCATCGCGCAGGATCTCCCCGAGCGCCTCGTAAAAGATCCCTTCGATCTCGGCCTTCAGAGAGAGGGAGAGACCGTCGTCCCCGTTTCTTCCGCAGTAGGCGATCGAATTCAAAAGCGCCGCCGCACGCTCGTCCGACGGAAGCAGGTGTGTCCGCCTGCGTATCTCCTCCCTTGCCCGCGCCACATAGGTCTCCCCCTCAAAGGGAAACGCCACCGAGAAGCCGCACTCGGGAGACTCGCATACGTACAGAAGCTCCAGCTCAATCCCGTAAGCCGACCCATCCACACGCGTCGTAACGCGACGCTCGATCAAAGCGCCGCAGATCGGGCATATTCTCTCCTTTTCCATACGCTACCTCCCGTCCGCCTGAAAAGCAGGCATCTTACATATGAATATTATACAAGAAACACGGGCATTTGTCAACAAAAAACTTCGCTTCGCG
>JAZSIN010000103.1:0-4558 GCA_045533845.1 Eubacteriales bacterium
CGGCACGCGTGATTGCACGCGATCCCGTGTCGAAGAAGCAGACGACGATCGCAGTCACCGTCCTCGGAGAAAACGACGAGGGCTATAAGAAATACGACAAGCCCGTCGTTGACGACTTCCGCCTGAAGGGCTATTACGTCAACAACGCCTACTACTTCATCGCGACCGAGGACAGAGACATCGGTATGACGGGAGACGAGCAGAAGTTCGTTTCGGACGTCTACTCGATGAAGCTCTTCCCCTCCGAGTCGGTAACACTCCGCTACCTTCTTGACGCGTACTTCCCCGACGAAACCGAGGTCGTTTTCGATTCGAGCAACGATGCGATCGTGACAGTCGACGAAAACGGCAAGATCACGGCTGTCGCGAAGGGCTACGCCTCGATCACGGTGCGCGTAACGATGGACGGGAAGAATACCTATTACTCGAAATCGATCAACATTGAGGTCAAGGATCCCTACGTTACAAACGGCTCGATCCTGACCGGCTACTTCGGAAACGGCGGCAAGGTCGAGCTCCCGAAGAAGCTCTCCCTCACCGAGATCGGTCAGTTCGCTTTCTCGAACTACGAATACGTCGACAAGGACCCCTCCGAGATCACGAAGGACGAGCCCGAGACGATGAAGATGTGGTTCATCGGTAACGACACCGTCGAGGAGGTCATCATTCCCGAGGGCGTCAAGACGATCAACGCCTACGCCTTTGCTAACCTAACCGCGCTGAAGCGTGTCGTCCTCCCCTCGACGATCGAACGGATCGATCAGGGCGCGTTCTACGGCTGTAAGGAGCTGATCGCGGTCGAGGGACTTGAAAAGGTCAAGTTCTTGAACCAGGCGGCGTTCTTCGGCTGTAAGCTCGAAGGCAAGATCTCGCTCGAGAATGCCGTTGCGATTGCAGACTACGCTTTCGCGGGCAATGCATCGCTCTCCGAGGTCACGCTTTCCGAGGTCTCGCAGTCGGTTGGCGCTTACGCCTTCGCGGGCTGCTCCTCGCTTGAAAAGCTCAATATCAAGGCGGACTTCGTCAAGATCGGTGCTTACACCTTCTCGGATTGTAAGGCACTCGTCGAGGTAACGATCAACACCGCCGTCGTAAGCCGCGGTGCGTTCAGCGGATGTGAGAGCCTCGTGGCAATCCACCTCGGAAAGGACGTTGCCGTCATCGGCGAATATGCGTTCAGCGGAACGGCTTTGAAGGAATTCGACATCGACACCGCAAACCCGAACTTCAAGACGGGAACCGATTCGGCTTATATAACTAATAAGGAAGGAACCGAGCTCGTTCTGATCGCTCCGGCGATCGAGAAGGTCTTTGAGATCACCGACAGCAAGATCGTTTCGATCGGCAGCGGTGCCTTCTCCGGCTGCGAGAAGCTGACCTCGATCAAGGCTCCCTCGGTCAAGTCGATCGGCGACTACGCATTCGCGGGATGTAAGAAGCTGAGCACCGCCTCCTTCGGGGCACTCAGTGAGATCGGCGACTACGCATTCTACGAGACCGCTCTCACCGCGCATCCCGACCTCTCCCTTGTAAAGACGGTCGGTGACTACGCGTTCGCAGGCTCAAAGCTCGAGTCGGTCCGCATTCCCGACGGTGTGACCGTCGGCAACAGCGCGTTCGCGGGCTGCTCGTCGCTCCATACGGTCGAGATCGGCAACTCGGTCAAGGTCGGCGACTACGCCTTCCACTTTGACAGCGATCACAACTGGACCTACAGCTTCTACACGAAGGAAGACGGCAAGACGCGCGTCTACTACTACGTATACCTCTCCCCGATGGAGTCTCTCACGATCGGAAACGACGTTGAGATCGGCAGCTACGCCTTCTACGGTGCGGCAGAGCTCGAGAGCATCTCGCTCGGATCGGGCGCAACGATCGGCGACTACGCTTTCTACAACAACTCCTGTCTCCGTGAGATCGACCTTTCCTCGGTCAAGTCGATCGGCGCACACGCCTTCTCGGGCTCGTCGCTCTATATGGCGAACGACAGCTCGTGGACGACATTTGCGATCGGCGAGGACGGAAATTACCTCTACAGCTTCCACGCGGCGAAGCTCGAATCGATCGACCTCTCCTCTGTGGCCTCGATCGGCGACTACGCCTTTGCTTACTGCCGTGACCTCAAGTCGGTCACGCTGTCGGAATCCCTCACCGTGATCCCCGAGGGCGCGTTCAACCTCTGCGCTTCGCTCGAATCGATCGACCTCTCGCACGTCGTTTCGATCGGTCTGCGCGCGTTCGAGGAGGCTGCGCTCAAGTCGATCGACCTTTCCTCTGCGGAAACGGTCGGCGCATATGCCTTTGCTTACTGTGACGAGCTCGTTTCGGTCAAGCTGAAGACGGGTGAATTCCCCGTGATCGAGGAAGAACCCGACGAAGACGAGACCGAGGGTGACGAAGA
This sequence comes from Eubacteriales bacterium, assembly GCA_045533845.1. Lineage (GTDB taxonomy): Bacteria > Bacillota > Clostridia > Oscillospirales > CAG-272 > JAZNOQ01. The sequence goes on from JAZSIN010000103.1 coordinate 2,402, forward strand.
GAGCACCGAAAACGAAGAGAGCACCGAGGACGGTGACAAAACCACCGAAAGTGAGGGCGAAAACGAGGAAGAGCCCGAAGAAGAGCCGATCCCCGAGCGCATTCGCGGAACCGTCCTCGAGGAGGGTGCATTCTCGTACTGCCCGTCGCTCGTAATGGTCGAGAGCCTCGAATTTGCTCCCGTTATCGGCGACTATGCATTCGCCTACACCGCACTCACCGAGGTCGACCTCACCTGTGCGGAATCGATCGGAAGCCACGCCTTCCTCAAGGAAACGGCGACCGCGTTCAAGGTAACGCTCGGACCGATCCTCGAGACGCTTGGCGATAACCCCTTCGCTTACTGCATCCTCCCGTCCTTCTCCACCCTTGAGACGGTGGAGTTCAACGGCAAGGAATTCTCGACCGAGATATACACCTTCGACGTCAGCCCCTCCGTCCGCGTCATCGACGGACTCCTCTACCGCGTCGTACCGAACGGACTTGAGCTGATCGCCTATGCAGGCGACGCGTCGGTCGTTACGGTCGCGAAGGACACCGTCCGCATCAGCGCGATGGCGTTCGCAGGACGCGACACGGTGAAGGAGGCGATCCTGCCCCACACCACGATGGCGATCGGTCACAAGGCGTTCTTCGGCTGCGACAAGCTGAAGCTCGTCTCCTTCTCCAGCTACGTTTCTCCCATTCTCGAGGAGGAATACGACTATATGTACTTCCTGTCGAGTGATCACATCCCCGCGACGGGCTCCTACTCCTTCACGGATGCCTACGGCGATCCGATCTCGAAGGACGGAATCGGGATCGTTCCCTACTTCATGTGGAACGCGGCAGACACGCCTGCTGCGACCTATTACGGTGCAAGCTTCGTCGACTACGTCGGATACGTGGAAGACAAGCTGACGATGATCCGCCCCGTAAACGGCAATCACTACGATTCCTTCATTCTCGCGCAGTACTTTGACACCGTCATCGACGGTGCGGCGGCGGCTGACAAGATCACGCTCAAGGCGATCAACGCGATCGATCGCCTGCCTGAAAAGGTCGCGCTTTCCGACAAGCCGCTCGTGCTCGCGGCGCGCGAGGCGTACGATCTGATCTCGACGCTTGAGCAGCGTGCGCTCGTCACGAACTATTCGAAGCTCACGCAGGCAGAAAAGCGTATCAGCGACCTCGAATACCTCGAAAAGGGCGAGAACCCCGATGGTCCGAGCACGCCCGATACGCCGAAGGACGAGCCGCTCGACCCGAATCTTGTCGTCATCCTGCTCCTCTCCTCCGTGACCGGACTTCTCGCGATCGTCGTGGTCGTATTTGCGATCCTGCTCTCGAAGCAGCGTCTTGCAAATCAGAAGGAGACGCCCGTCTCCGAAGATACTCCCGCTGAGGACACCCCCTGTGCGGACACCGAGACCGCGGAAGGCGCCGAAACGGCTCCTTCCACGGAAACGCCCGAAATAGCGGACGCGGGCGCCTCGGAGACGGAGGTCTCCGAGGAAGCCCCCGAAGGCGCTGACGAGTCCGTGGAGGAAAAGGAAGCGACATCCGACGTTTCGATTGACGAGTCCGAAAAAGCGGACGACGCCCCCGCTTCCGAGCCTATTTCGGAAAAGACCGATGAATCTTAAGGATCTCGGAGGAAAGAATATGAAAAAACAATTGAAGCTCCTATCCGCGATCGGCGTGCTGCTCCTTGCCTGCCTTGCATTCGTCGCGTGCGGAAACGAATGGGACGCCCCCTACCCCGCTCTCGACGACGAGGGCTACACCGTCAGCGTGAAATTTGACGCGAACGGCGGTGTCTTTGCAGGCACGAACAACGTCACCGTAGTGGACGTATTTAATCCCGACACAGCAAAAACCAACCAAAACGGAGAGAAGGAATTCCCCCTTCTCTCCCCCGATGATTCCCGCCGCGGCAAGGAGGGTGCTTTCCCGATCTCGCGGAACGGCTACGTCTTTGCGGGCTGGTACGCAGAGCGAGCTCCGCGCACCGACGCGAGCGGCGCACCGCTTGACGAATTCGGCACGCTCGCATCGGAATCCGGACGTGAGCAGGGCTACATTTACGCGGGACGTTGGGATTTCGAGAATGACGTACTGACCGTCCCCGCGGACGAAAAGACAAGCTCCGACACCCCCGTTCTCACGCTCTACGCCG
>JAZSIN010000294.1:0-12030 GCA_045533845.1 Eubacteriales bacterium
ACCGCTTGGCCTCCGACTTGGACGTCGAAGCGCCGCCTGCGATCGAACGCGTCCCCGAGAAGAAGCCCGCCCGAAAAAAGAAGGCGGACGAACCCGCTCCGAAGGAGCGGATCGAGAGCGACACAAGGTCAAGCGGAGACGGATCTCCCGAGATCCTCGCGTCACTGTCCGACCGAGAGCGAAGGATCTTCTCCGAGATGCCGCTTGACAGGGCGATCTCGATCGACCGACTCGGTGCGCTCGGCTTCTCGATCGGCGACATTATGACGTCTATGACGATCCTTGAGATCCGTGGGCTCGTCACTTCCCTCCCCGGAGGACTGTATTTGAAAAAATGATCTGTAAGGAAACGCAAATCCGCGTTTTTCCGAACTGTACGTAATATCCCTCTTTTTTGAAAGAACGAAAGGCTTTTATAAATATGGCAAAAGCAAAACCCGAAGCAAAGGCGGCATCGACCGCAAAAAGTGAATCCGGCAAGAACCTCGTGATCGTGGAGTCTCCCTCGAAGATCGTTTCGATCAAGAAATATCTTGGCTCGAATTATAAGGTCATCGCATCGCAGGGACACGTCAGAGACCTTCCGAAAAGCTCTCTTGGCGTTGACATCGAAAACGATTTTGCGGCGCACTATATCAACATCCGCGGCAGAGGCGATCTGATCAAGGAGATCCGCAAGGAGGCGAAGAAGGCCTCGAAGATCTACCTTGCGACCGACCCTGACCGTGAGGGAGAGGCGATCTCGTGGCATCTTGCGTCGGTCCTCGGCATTCCTGTGGAGGAAACGAAACGAATCGCATTCAACGAGATCACGAAGACGGCGGTCAAGGCGGCGGTGAAGAGCCCCCGCACGATCGATATGAATCTCGTCAACTCTCAGCAGGCAAGACGAATCCTCGACCGTATCGTCGGTTATAAGCTCTCACCCTTCCTCTGGAAGACGGTCAAGAGCGGACTCTCCGCAGGCCGCGTGCAGTCGGTCGCGGCGCGTATCATCGTCGACCGCGAGGAGGAGATTCGTTCGTTCGTGCCTGAGGAATATTGGACGATCGATCTGACCCTTCTTGCCGAGGAGAAGAAATCGGTCTCGGCACATTTTTACGGCAACACGGCAGGGAAGCTTCGTCTCTCGAGCGAAGAGGAGACCGAACGGGTCCTCTCCGCGATCGACGGAAAGCCCTTTTCGGTCTATTCGGTGAAGCGTGCCGTCCGTCATAAGACGCCCGCACCGCCCTTCATCACCTCCTCGCTTCAGCAGGAGGCGTTCCGCAAGCTGAATTTCCAGACCTCCCGTACGATGCGCGTGGCGCAGGAGCTGTACGAGGTCGTTAACATCGGCACCGATCTCGGCGGCGCACAGGGTCTTATCACCTATATGCGTACCGACTCGCTCCGCATCTCGAAGGACGCGCAGGACGCGGCACGCGAAATGATCGTTTCGCGCTACGGCGAGAAATTCTATCCCGTACAGCCCCGCGTTTACCGCTCCAGATCGGATGCTCAGGACGCGCACGAGGCAATCCGCCCGACGCGCGTGGAGCTTGAGCCGTCTATGATCCGCAAGAGTCTCACGCCCGATCAGTATAAGCTCTATAAGCTGATCTGGGAGCGATTCGTCGCGAGCCAAATGGAATCTGCCGCGCTGAATACGCTGACCGTTGATTTTGAAAATACGGGCTATATCTTCCGTACAAGCGGCTACACCGTCGCGTTCCAGGGCTATATGGCGCTTTATGAGGAGAGTGAGAGCGAGGAGACCGCAAGTGCGGACGACCTGAAGGAGGAGAAGGATATCCGTATTCCCGACCTCTCTGAGGGTGAGCGCCTTAGCGCGAAGGAGATCCTCCCGCTTCGTCACTTTACCGAGCCGCCCGCACGCTATACCGAGGCGTCGCTCGTCAAGTTCCTCGAGCTTGAGGGCATCGGTCGTCCGAGCACCTACGCACAGATCATTATGACAATCATTACGCGCGGCTACGTCAAGAAAGAGGGAAAGAGCCTCGTCCCGACTCCGCTCGGCGAGGTCACGACGCATATTATGAAGGAGCGCTTCCCCGACATCATCGACTATCGCTTCACCGCGAGCATCGAGGAGGGGCTTGACGACATCGAGGAGGGAACGAAAACGGTTACCGAGCTCCTCACGGGCTTCTGGACCGATTTCGAGGTCGAATTGAAGGCGGCGGAGGAGGCGATCGGATCGCTTCAGACCGAGGTCCCGCCCGAGGAGACCGATCTCATCTGCGACAAGTGCGGCGCGACGATGATCGTACGCAACGGACGCTACGGAAAGTTTGCCGCATGTCCGAATTATCCCACCTGCAAGAACACGAAGCCCCTCGTTTCGAATGAAACGGAAGGGAAGAGTGAAAACGAGGAGGGATCCTCTGATAAGGAAAAGAAGGTCGTTTCCGCAGGATTCAAGTGCGAGCTTTGCGGCGCGGAGATGGTCGAAAGGACCGGCCGCTACGGTACCTTCTTTGCCTGCTCCCGTTACCCCGAATGCAAGAACACGAAGCAGAAGCGCAGAGAGCTGAACGTCGATTGCCCGAAGTGCGGAGGGAAGGTCCTCATCAAGACGGGTAAGAACCGAACGGTATTTTACAGCTGCGAAAACTATCCCACCTGCGATTTTTCGTCTTGGGATATGCCGCTTTCCGAAAAGTGCCCGACCTGCGGCGAGCTGCTCTTCCGCAAGAAGGGAAAGAATCTCGTGATCTGCCATAATAAATCCTGCGGCTACCAGCGAGAGGAAGCTCCCGCGGAGAGTCAGGAATAAGGAACACCGAAGCGGTCCCTCGGTCGGTGGATCCAAGACTTGAAAGGATGCATAGACCGTGCATATTAACGTATACGGCGCCGGCCTTGCCGGCTGTGAGGCGGCATACGCGGCGGCAAGTCGCGGCGTACCCGTCCGTCTTTATGAAATGAAGCCGAGGAAGCTTACCCCGGCACACCATTCGATGGATTTTGCCGAGCTCGTCTGCTCGAATTCTCTCCGCTCCGACCGTGTGACGAACGGCGTCGGACTTCTGAAGGAGGAGATGCGACGGCTCGGAAGCCTGATCCTTGAGGCGGCAGACGCGACGCGCGTGCCTGCAGGCTCGGCGCTCGCGGTCGATCGTACGCTCTTCTCGCAGTATATTACCGAGAAGATCAAGTCGCACCCGCTCATCACGGTGATCGAGGAGGAGGTCACGTCCCTCCCCGAGAATGAGATCACGGTGATCGCGACGGGTCCCCTTACGTCGGACGGAATGGCGACGTACATTCGAGATGGGCTCGGATGCAAGGGACTCCACTTCTTCGACGCGGCGGCACCGATCGTGGACGCTTCGACGATCGATATGGACGTTGCCTTTTTCGCCTCTCGCTACGACAAGGGCGATGCGGATTACATCAACTGCCCCTTGACACGGGAGCAGTACGACGTGTTTTACAACGCGCTCGTTTCTGCCGAGGAGGCAGAGCTCAAGGAGTTTGATAAGAAAGAGCAGGGGGATCTCACTGTGTTCGAGGGATGTATGCCCGTCGAGGTGATGGCACGGCGCGGGTACGACGCGCTCCGATACGGTCCCTTGAAGCCTGTCGGACTTGTGGACAAGCGTACGGGAGATCGCTCCTTTGCGGTCGTACAGCTTCGGAAGGAGAACGCCGAGGGGACGATGTACAACCTCGTCGGCTTCCAGACGCATCTGACCTTCGGAGAGCAAAAGCGGGTATTCCGCCTGATCCCCGGGCTTGAAAACGCGGAGTTTCTGCGCTACGGCGTGATGCACCGCAACACCTATCTCGATTCGCCGAGTCTGCTCACGAGGACGTACGCGATGCGGTCTCGTCCCGAGGTCTTTTTTGCGGGACAGATGACGGGCGTCGAGGGCTACGTGGAATCGGCAGGCTCCGGACTCGTCGCGGGGCTCAATGCGGCGCGACTTGCTCTTTTTGAAGAGCCGATCGAATTTCCCCGCACGACAATGATCGGTGCGATGGCGACCTATGTGTCGGAGGGCGGAACGGGTACATTCCAACCGATGAATGCGAATTTCGGCATCGTCGAGTCACTTCCCGAGCGCGTGAAGGGCGGTAAGGTCGCACGCTACGAGGTCTACGCCGCGCGTGCCCTCAAGGAGATCGACGCATACGTCGAGCGATATTTCCGATAAGCGAAGCGTAAAAAAAAGGAGGTCCTGATGCAGGATATGGAAAAGGAATTTGGATCCGCAGGAACAGTTATGCGCTTTTCTGCCGATACTGAGGCACTTGAAACGCGGATTGGTCATACCTTTGCGGATCGTGAGCTGCTTCGGGAGGCTCTGACACATTCGACCTACGCCCACGAGATGAAGCAAAAGCGAAAGGAGCCCTACGTTTGTAACGAGCGGCTCGAGTTTCTCGGGGACGCGGTCCTTTCTCTCCTTGTTGGAGATTATCTCTATCGCACCTATCCGGATGCCGCAGAGGGTGAGCTGACGAATTACAGAAAATACCTCGTTTGTAGAGAGGCACTTGCATCCTACTCGGAGAAATTGACGCTCGGACGGTATCTTTACCTCGGGCGGGGCGAAGAAAAGCTCGGTGGACGGACAAGTCCGTCGATCCTTGAAAACGCTTTCGAGGCACTGACGGCGGCGGTCTATCTCGATGAGGAGAACGCAGGCGGGGACGGACGAGCGGCGGTCGGGAGCTATTTTCTCCCTCTTGCAAAGGAGCGGCTCGAGCGCTACGGTCGCATCGAAACGATTCAGGACTATAAAACGCTTCTGCAGGAGATCGTTCAGCGAGCAAAGGAGGACACCCTTACCTACCGAACGGTCAGCGAATCGGGTCCGGACCACTGCAAGACCTTCTCGGTCGAGGCACTTCTGAACGGCTCGACCGTGATCGGGCGCGGAAGCGGCAGGACCAAGCGGGAGGCAGAGCAGGTCGCGGCAAGGCAGGCGATCACCGATTACTTCCGCGATTTTACCGAGGCGTGAAGCGAACGAAATGCAGTACATTCAAAACTATCAGAAGGCACTTGACGAAACAATCGCGCGGATCAGTCAGACGGGCGCGCGTCCGACGCTCCTGCTGCACGCCTGCTGTGCGCCCTGCTCATCGTACGTGCTTGAATATTTATCGCGGTATTTCCGTATCACGGTGCTGAATTACAATCCGAATATTTCCCCCGCCGAGGAATTTCGTCTTCGCACGGAGGAGATCGAGCGGCTGGTACGCGAAATGGATCTTCCCGTCGAGCGTCCCGAGGTTCTGATCGGACGGTACGATCCCGAGCGTTTTTATGAAGCCGTCCGCGGCTACGAGAATGAGCGTGAGGGCGGCGCGAGATGCGAGATCTGCTTCAGATTGCGCCTCACAGAGGCGGCGGAGTACGCGAAAAAGGGCGGATTTGATTACTTCACGACAACGCTGTCGATCAGCCCTCTGAAAAACGCCGCGCTGCTGAATAAGCTCGGTGCGGAGCTTTCGGAGCAATACGGCGTGCCGTACCTCTATTCCGATTTCAAGAAAAAGAATGGCTATAAGCGTTCGATCGAGCTGTCAAGAGAATACGGGCTTTACCGACAGGACTACTGCGGATGCGTATTTTCGAGGCGCGAGCGTGACGAGCGCGTGAAAACAGAAGTCGGATCGACTATTGACAAAAACGCGTAAAAGCGGTATAATAAAGTGTTAAAATTAAGTAGAGAAACCTAAAAGAAAGGCATTCAAAGTTATGCATTGGTCAGAAGAGATCGCCGATAGAATCATCGAGCGAAACCCGAACAAGGAAGAATACGTATGCGCGGCGGGCATCAGCCCCTCGGGCTCTGTACACATCGGCAACTTCCGTGATGTTGCCACCTCTCTTTTCGTCGTAAAGGCGCTTGAAAAGAAGGGGAAAAAGGCGAAGCTTCTCTTCTCCTGGGACGAATACGACCGTTGCCGCAAGATCCCCGCAAACGTGCAGGCGGTAGTCGGCGACGCTTACGATAAGTACATCGGCTCTCCGTACGTTGATATTCCCGATCCGTGGGGCTGTCACGAGAACTACGCGAAGCACTTCGAGGAAGAATTTCTCTCTGCGACTCAGCAGTTCGGCATCAAGCTCGACTGCCGCTATCAGGCTGAAATGTACCGCTCGGGCAAGTACCGTGAGGACATCATCGAGTCCCTCCGTAAGAGAGGGGAGATCTTCGAGATCCTCGATTCCTTCAAGACGAAGGACGCGACGAAGTCCGAGGAGGAAAGAAGACTTGAGCACGATAAGGAGAAGGCAGAGTACTATCCCGCAACCATTTTCTGCTCCGAGTGCCACACCGACTTTACGAAGATCACCCATCTTTCTGAGGACTGTACCGAGGCGGAATATACCTGCCGTTGCGGTCATAGCGGAACGTTCAATTTCCTTACCGATACCGACTGCAAGCTTTCGTGGAAGGTCGACTGGCCGATGCGTTGGAGATATGAGGGCGTTGACTTTGAGCCGGGCGGAAAGGATCACGCCGCTCCGACGGGCTCGTATAACAACGCGAAGGTGGTGTCGAAGAAGATCTTCGGCTACGAGCCGCCCCTCTTCCAGGGCTACGAATTCATCGGCATCAAGGGTATGACAGGCAAGATGTCCTCGTCCTCGGGTCTGAATCTGACCCCCGAGACCCTTCTGAAGCTTTATCAGCCCGAGGTCATTTTCTGGCTCTACTCAAAGACCGAGCCGACGAAGGCATTTGACTTCTGTTTTGACGACGGTATTCTCCGTCAGTATTTCGAATTCGACAAGATGTACGAGAGCTACAAGGCGGGCGTCGCAGACGAGCATACCGCCGCCGTAATGTACAATACCGTCGTTGAGGGACGTACGCCCTCGACCGTTCCGATGGGGCTCCTCGTTCAGCTCGGCTCGATTGTCAACTTCAACGTGCCGATGCTTGAGACCGTGTTCGAGAAGATCGGTATGAACTACCGCTACGAGGACTTCGCTGACCGACTCGAGCGAGCAAAGTTCTGGCTTGAGCAGTGTGCGCCCGAACAGGTGAACCGCCTCAGGAGAACGCGTAACTTCGAGGTCTATAACGCGCTCGACGACGATACGAAAAAGGAGATCGAAATGCTCCACTCGTATCTCGCAAATCCCGGCTACTCGCTCGACGATCTGAACGCCGAGCTGTACGCCATCCCGAAGCGCGTGTACGGCGAGGACAGACCCCAGAAGGAGCTGAAGGCACTGCAGGGCGCGTTCTTCAAGACGGTCTATAAGCTTCTGATCGACAAGGAGCAGGGACCGCGTCTCTACCTCTTCCTGTACGCGATCAACGTGGAGGATTACCTGCCGCTTCTCGACTTCTCGCATCCGCAGACCGAGGAGGAGATCGCACTCGACGAAGAGGCGAAGAAGGCACTTGAAGCTCCTGTAGAGGAAAAGAAGCCCCTCTTCTCGGGTGAGCCCGATCCCGTAGAGCCCGTAAAGGAAACGATCGAGCTCGACGCCTTCTCGGCACTTGACCTTCGCGTTTGCAAGGTCCTGAAGTGTCAGGAGATCCGCAAGTCGCACTCCTGCTACAAGCTGACGCTTGATGATGGAATCGGAGAGCGCGTGATCGTTTCGAGCATCAAGGCGTACTACACGCCCGACGAGCTCGTCGGCAAGAAGATCATCGTGATCGCAAATCTGAAGCCCACCCGTATCACGGGCGTAACGAGCAACGGTATGCTGCTCGCAGGCACGAACGGCGCGTGCGGCTGTAAGGTCGTGTTCGTCGATGACGCCGTCCCGACGGGTACACAGATCAAATAAATGAATACGGTTCGGAGAGGATCTGCCCGTTGCGGCATTTCCTCTCCGACTTTTTTCGGTTGACAGATGCCGCGAATTGTGCTATACTGAATTCAAAGAAAACCACGGAAGGGAGGACCACGTATGGAAAAAACGAAGGCGAGAACAGAGATCTGCGCACTTGACGCGTCTCGTCTCCCCGTGACTGCCCTCCCCGGTGTCGGTCCTGTTCGGGCGAAGGCGTACGGAAGGCTCGGGATCGAGACGGTTCTCGATCTCGCGTATCATTTCCCCCGCGGCTACGAGAACAGAGGGGACGTAAAGCTTCTTTCGGATACCCCGAACGGCGCGAAAACGCCTGAACGCGCAGCGGTGATCCTCACGGTCGGAACCGAGCCGAAAAAAACGATGATTAAAAGAGGAATGACCCTCCTGCGCTTCCGTGCGTACGATGAAAGCGGAACTGCAGAGATCACGTATTTTAATCAGAATTATCTCGCGGACGCCTTCGAGCTCGGACGGGAATACCGTTTTTACGGTAAGGTCGTCCACCCCGAGACCGCGCGTGGAAAATATACGCTGTCGTCGCCCGCCTTTGAGACGATCCCCGAGGACAGAGCGCTTCCTCCCCTTTATCCCGTCTATCCGCTCTCCGAGGGGCTTTCCTTGTCGACGGTACAGCGTGACATCGGAAACGCCCTCGCGCGTGTTCTGCCGACGCTTGAGGATCCGCTCCCCGAGACGCTTCTCCGAGAGAACAGACTCTGCACACTCTCCTTTGCCATAAGAAATATCCAGAATCCGTCCGATTTTTCCGCCCTCGCGGCGGCGAAGCGCAGACTGATCTTCGATGAGCTATTCGCCTTTTCCCTCACGATGGCGATGGGAAGGGCGAAGCGGAGGCGCACGGGCGCTCCCGCGCTCACCGCCGCACCGCTTGAACGGCTCTACGCGCTCCTTCCGTACCGCCTTACGGGCGCGCAGGAGCGGGCGATCGCCGAGATACGCGCCGATCTGTCAAGAGGCGGGACGCCGATGAACCGCATCCTTGTCGGAGACGTCGGCAGCGGCAAAACGATCGTAGCGGCGGCGGCGATTCTGATCTCCCTCGCATCGGGAAAGCAGGCGGCGCTGATGGCGCCCACCGAGATCCTTGCCACGCAGCATTATAAGGAGCTTTCGGGCTATTTTGAGGCTCTCGGCTTCCGCGTGGCGCTTCTGACGGGCAGTACGCCCGCATCCGAAAAAAAGAAGATCCGTTCGGGGCTCGCGGCAGAGACCTCCTTCGATCGCATCGACCTCGTTGTCGGGACGCACGCCTTGCTTTCGGACGGCGTTGAACTGATCGCTCCGGGGCTCGTCGTGACCGACGAGCAGCATCGCTTCGGCGTTGAACAGCGCGCGACGCTTGCGCGGAAAAGTCAGAACGCCCACCTGCTCGTTATGAGCGCAACGCCGATCCCGCGCTCACTCGCCCTCGTCCTTTACGGTGACCTCGATATCTCCCGCATAGACGAGATGCCGCCCGGCAGACAAACGGTCGAGACCTATACGGTCGACGAGCGGTACAGAGAACGCCTCAATCGCTTTATCTTAAAGCAGATCACGCATGGCGGGCAGGTCTACGTCGTCTGTCCGTCGATTGAGGAAACAGCGGAGCGTGACGGTGGAGAGGATGCCGACCTTTCGCTTTCCGATGTGTCGGAGCTTTGCGGCGAAGGCGCACCGAAGGAAAAGGCGTATCCGCTGAAATCTGCGGTGAAGCACGCGGAAACGCTCAGGGAGGCACTCGGGGACGTTCCCGTTGCCCTGATGCACGGAAAAATGAAGCCGAAGGAGAAGGACGCCGTGATGGCGGACTTCGTTTCGGGCAAAACGAAGGTGCTCGTTTCCACGACCGTCATCGAGGTTGGCGTAAACGTTCCGTCGGCAACGCTGATGATCGTCGAGAATGCCGAGCGCTTCGGTCTCTCACAGCTCCACCAGCTTCGTGGACGCGTCGGAAGAGGGAAGGCGCAGTCTTATTGCATCCTCGTTTCCGAGGCAGGAAGGGGCGTTTCCGAGGGCTGTGGAGGGTCTCTGTCCTACGAGCGGCTTCGTGTGCTGTGTGAGAATCACGACGGCTTTGCGATCGCCGAGAAGGACCTTGCAAATAGAGGCCCGGGAGACTTCTTCGGACGGAATCCCGATGGGGATGCGACCATCCGACAGAGCGGAGGACTTCGCTTCCGCCTCGCCGATCTCGCGACCGACGCGGAGCTTCTCACCGCGGCGGCGACGAGCGCGAAAAGGATACTCGACAGCGATCCCACGCTCGAGCGGAATCCTGCACTCCGCGCGCTCGTTTCGCGCTATCGGGAGAACGACGCGGAGACAAATAACTGACACGAAAGAGAAAAAAGGGGGTGAGTCAAATGCAAAAATGCATTTGGTACTCACCCCCGACGGCTTTGCTTTACGGCTAAACACCGTAATTTTTGCCTGTTCCACAGGCAAAAACCGCAAATCTCGCACGTAAAAAAAGCCTACCGCCGGCTTTTTTCAAAAGGGGCTGAGTCAATGACTCAGCCCTTTTGTTCATGCTTTTCAGAACAGTCCCGAGATCTTTCCGTTCTCGTCGACGTCGATACGCTCGGCGGCGGGAACCTTCGGAAGTCCGGGCATCGTCATGATGTCTCCCGTCAGGACGACAAGGAAGCCCGCTCCTGCACAGACCTTCACATTCTTGATCGTGACCGTGAAGTGCTCGGGTGCACCGATCTTCGTGAGATCGTCCGAGAAGGAGTACTGCGTCTTAGCGATGCAGACGGGGTACTTGTCGAAGCCGAGCGCGGTGAGACGCGCGATCTGCTTCTTTGCCTGAGGCAGGATCGAGATCCCATCGCCGCGATAGACTCTCCGAACAACCGTCTCGATCTTTTCCTCGATCGAGACGTCCAGCCCGTAGGCGTAGGTGAAGTCGCCCGATTCCTCGTCGCAGAGGCGTACAACCTCACGTGCAAGAGCCTCGCCGCCCTTGCCGCCCTCTGCCCAAACAGTGGACAGAACGACGTTCACGCCGAGCTCACGGCACTTCGAGATCACAAGCTCGATCTCCGCGTCGGTGTCTGTGGGGAAGCGATTGACCGCGATTATTGAGGGAAGTTTATAGATGTTCTTGATGTTTGAGATGTGACGGAGGAGGTTCGGCATACCCTTTTCGAGCGCCTCAAGGTTCTCCACACCGAGATCGGTCTTTGCAAGTCCGCCGTGCATCTTCAGCGCGCGGACGGTCGCAACGATGACGACCGCAGAGGGAGTGAGCCCTGCCATACGGCACTTGATGTCAAGGAATTTCTCCGCGCCGAGATCTGCGCCAAAGCCCGCCTCGGTTACGGCGTAATCGCCGAGCTTCATCGCCATTCTTGTCGCCATGATCGAGTTGCAACCGTGCGCGATATTGGCAAACGGACCGCCGTGCACGAATGCGGGCGTTCCCTCGAGCGTCTGAACGAGGTTCGGCTTCAGGGCGTCCTTCAGCAGAGCCGCCATTGCACCGACCGCCTTCAGATCCTTCGCGGTCACGGGCTCGTCGTTATAGGTGTAGCCGACGACGATCCGACCGAGACGCTCCTTCAGATCCTCGATCGAGGAGGAAAGGCAGAAGATCGCCATGATCTCCGACGCGACTGTGATCTCGAAGCCGTCCTCACGCGGTACGCCGTTGACGCGACCGCCGAGTCCGTCCGTGACAAAGCGAAGCTGACGGTCGTTCATATCGACCGCGCGCTTCCAGGTGATGGTTCTCGGGTCGATCCCGAGGGCATTGCCCTGATGAATGTGGTTGTCGAGCATCGCCGCAAGCAGGTTGTTCGCCGCGCCGATCGCGTGGAAGTCGCCCGTGAAGTGGAGGTTGATGTCCTCCATCGGAACGACCTGCGCGTAGCCACCGCCCGCAGCGCCGCCCTTGATGCCGAAGACCGGACCGAGGGAGGGCTCACGGAGCGCGACCGTGACATTTTTGCCGATACGGCGCAGACCGTCGGCAAGACCGATCGTCGTCGTCGTTTTGCCCTCGCCCGCAGGGGTGGGGGTGATGGCAGTAACCAGAATCAGCTTGCCGTCCGCCTTGTCGCTCTCGCGCAGCAGAGACAGATCCAGCTTTGCCTTGTAGCGGCCATACAGTTCTACATACTTCTCGTCAATACCGGCAGCAGCAGCCACGTCCAGAATGGGATTCATAACGGTAGCCTGTGCAATCTGAATATCGGTCATCATGGAATTTGTTCCTCCTGATG
>JAZSIN010000188.1:0-1657 GCA_045533845.1 Eubacteriales bacterium
CATTCGGGAAGGAGTGACTCTGTCCAAACAGGAGAAGCAGAGCTTCACCTGTTTGAAGCAGTAAGCGAAGGCTTAAGCCTTCGCATTGAAATGAGGCTCCGCCTCAAACTCCGCAAACTTTTAAAAAAGTTTGATCAAAACTTTCCCGCTTTTTAATTTAATCAAAAAATCCGCCCGATTGTGGCACCTGCTCTACAGCAGGTGCCACAATCGGCGGATTTTTACTTTTCACTAGTCACTAGCCACTAGTCACTAGTCACTTTCTTTCGCGCTCCAGCTTTCTCCTTCGCAAGGAAGTAGATCTCCTCGGTCGCGAACGAGATCTTTGTGATCTGATCGCGCTTCGAGAGGTAGCACCAGAAGGAATCCTTCGGCACCGAGATGTCTATGCAGTCGCCCCAGCCGAGATAATCGTACTCGATATGCATCGAGTCGAGGTCGAGAGCGGGTCTGAATAGTACGGTCGGTCCGCCGCCGTAGTAGGAATCGACCTCAACGCGTGTGCCTTCGAGGCTCTGTATGACGCGTCCGTGGCCGTGCTTATAGAACTTCGTCCAGTTCGGCAGAGTTTCGATGCGCGCGTCGTTGTCCTCGAAATAGTAGGTACCGTTACGCACCTCCTCGCGGACACATTCGCGCTCCCACTTAGTCCAATCGGGAATATGCTCGTAGACCGTTTCGCCGCCGTCTGTAGCGTGGAGTCTGCCATAGACATCCTGCTCCCAGCGTGCACCGCAGGCGTTGCACCAAAGCTCGGTACCCGCGGAATCGGTCTCAAACTCCTTTCCGCAACGCGGGCATTTGTAAAGGATCGAATGAAGTCCCTTTGCGCGGTCGGGGTCGTCGATAACGATCTTGTTCTCGTACTGCCATGCGTAGTCGTCGTAAACGAAAGACTCGGCAATGCGCTTATTGATCTCGTCTGCGGACAGCTTATCAGCTTCCTCGGGAAGAACGATCGGTCTGATCTCGCCCTCAACGTAGGTATGCTTATTCTTCTTGTTCCATTGCGGATGCGTGACGAAATTACCGTGCAGAGTCAGCACGGCGACGGGCACCTTCAGCATACGGACAAGCATTCCGAGAGAGGGCGTCAGATATGAGGTCGTTCCGTCGAGCGAATAACGGCTCTCGGGAAACAGCACGAAGATCGCCTTCAGCTCCTCGATCGTGTATTTGATATTTTTGATAAGATTGAGGTCCTGGATGAATTTACGCTTGCCGATGACGCCGAGAAGGTCCATCAGCGGAAGCGTGAAGTCGCGGAAGCCCTCTATCGTCATGACGTTAACGAGCGGCTGTGGATGAGTCGCCTTGTACATCATATTGAGGTCGACCTTTGAGGCGTGATTGATCAGCAAAAGATAGGGTTTGCCGTCAAGCGCCTCCATATTTGTGCGGGTCAGCTTCGCATTTCTCTTCTTCAGATCGGGCCAACAGATGATGGTCTGCGCAACCCACGGAAGGAATTTTCTTCTTTTCGGCTTGCGACGGGTGTTAAAAACCTTTATATTCTCCGGTGGCTCGGGGATAAGCTTTTTATTCTTTTCAGTTGTGCTCATTTGGAACTCCTGTCTGTTTTTTTGGCTTAAGGTCTTGAAAAGTCAATTCCAACTCTGTCAATATCTTTTTACATACGTAGCCGAAATTGTCATTT
>JAZSIN010000313.1:0-9047 GCA_045533845.1 Eubacteriales bacterium
CCCCGACAGAGATTGGTTTTATTGGGCGTTCCGTGTAACGGGCGCGGCGGGAAGGACCGTCACCTTTGAATTCCCACATAAAAATCGGGTCGGCTACTTTGGCGCGGCGGTCTCTCACGACCAGATCCATTGGAGCTGGTCGGGGAAGCGGAAGGTGACCGTTCTTGAGGACGAGTCGCGGCTCGAATCCTTTACCTATACCTTTGGGGAAGAGGAGAACGAGGTCTACTTCGCGCACAACATGGTCTATATTCCTGCACGCTTCGAGCAGTTTTGCGCGGAGAACGGACTGAAAATTGAGGAGCTTTGCCTTTCGAACAAGGGACGGAGCGTTCCCTATGTGCGAGTCGGCTCGGGCGACAAAAAGATCCTTCTGACCTCGCGTCATCACGCCTGCGAAAGCACGGGCACGCACGTAATGGAGTCGGTGCTGAAGAGCTTTGTTGATGATCCGATCGACGGATACGAGGTCGTTTGTGTCCCCTTCGTCGATTATGACGGTGTCGTGGACGGCGACCAGGGAAAGCACCGTCTGCCGCACGACCACAACAGAGATTACCCCCTTGATGGGAGAGAAAGCCTGTATACCACCTGCGCGGCGATCCGTCGGTTCGTTGAAGCAAGCTGTGTTCCGTATGCCTTTGATTTTCATTCCCCGAAGCATCTCGGTAAGATAAACAACAAGGTATCGATCGTGTACAATTTGGAAAGGAAGGCGCCGAATATCAAGCGGTTTTCGGAGATCCTGAAGGATAAGATCACCGAGGATTCCGTTCCCTACGATTCCGAAAACGACGTGCCGCCCAACACGGGCTGGAACCTGGACTCCAATGAGGATTTCGCACGGTATCTCGCAAGGAAGCCCGAAAATCTCCTTGCCATCTCCTTTGAAACGCCGTATTTCGGTGAAAAGGACCGAAGCGCCGTGATCACCGAGGACTCGATGCGCGCGCTCGGCAAGTGCTTTGCCGCCGCAGTGAGGGATTATATCGGAGAAAAATGAGCGAATAAAAAGGCCTGTCCCGAACCGGAGGACAGACCCGAATAACGAAACGGCGGAGGATATCACGATCCTCCGCCGTTTTCGTTGTCGATTGATTCGTCGGTGGCGTAGTCGTTCATTGACCGCATCCGTCCCGTTGGGAGCTTGAAGCCGTCGATCTCACCGCGCTGCATCGCACCGAAGATGCGATATCGTAGCCCCTTATTCTTTCGATCAAGCTCCGAAAGAAGCTTTTTCATTTCCTCTCTCTCGGTGTTTCCGTCTGCGGGGCAAGCTGATTTCACCACGGGGAGCGTCGTGTGCGACGAGAAGTAGCGGATGTCCTTCTCGGGCAGGTAGATCATCGGGCGGATCATATACAGATCGGCGCGCGACAGATAGGTGACGGGGGAGAAGCACCCGATCCGTCCCTCGTAAAAGAGGTTCAGCATAAAGGTCTCGACCGCGTCGTCAAAGTGATGCCCGAGCGCGATCTTGTTGCACCCAAGCGCCTTTGCGGCGTTGTGGAGTGCGCCCCGCCGCATTTTTGCACACAGGGAGCAGGGATTCTTTTCCTTCCGCACCTCGAAAATGATCTTGTAGATCTCGGAGGGGATGACGTGATAGGGGACCTCCCGCTCCTTACAGAACGCTTCAACTGCCGAGAAATCGGTGTTCGGAAATCCCATATCGATCGTGACTGCCATAAGCTCAAAGCGCTTCGGATAAAATCGCTTCAATGCCGCAAGGGCGGCGAGGAGCGTGAGGGAATCCTTTCCCGCCGAAACGCCGACGGCGATGCGGTCACCGTCCTCGATCATTTGGTAGTCGTCGACTGCGCGACGGACGTAGCTCAGGATCCGTCTCATTTTTTTCTCGCCGCCTTGTACGCGCGCTTCGTTGCCTTCATCCGCATCTTCGAGATCTTCTGTTCAAGCTTTTTTGCCTTGACCTCTGCCTTCGCGAGCTTTTTCGCATCCTTTTCGGAAAGCGGGATCGGCTCTGCGACGACGGTCTCGTCCTTCCTTCCGAAGCGCTCCTCCAGACGCCTGAGGTCCTCCTTTACCTCTTCTACGGGACGGAGTCCGACGCGGAGGAGGGTCCTGTTTTTCAGCGAATCCTCGCATTTCGGAACGAGTGAGACGCGGAGGAGGAGGGAGGAAAGCTCGTAGCTGTTGTCACCCGTCTCGGGGTCCACGCGCTTTTTTGCCTTGTAGGGAAGCACTGCACTGGCGGCGGCTGCGGCAAAGAGACCCGCGGATGCACGCCGCTGTGCCTTTTGGACGGCTTTTTTTATCGTATGGAGTTTTTTTGTCGCTTGACTCATAAGAGAGGTTACTCCTTTTTGTTTAAATGATTTTTTTCGGACTTTTGGGGCGAGGGGTAGAGCGAGCAGGTGTCGTATACCCGAAGTGCGTCCTCGGTCATTACGGGAGATGCGGGATCTTCGCCCTCCTTATATAGGATCAGAGGTGGGGTGACCGAAAGTCCCTTTCCGCCGCCCTTGCGGCTCTCGATGAGAACCATCGACGGAGTGGTATGTGGCGTCGCGTGTACGAAGGTCATCCGCTTGGGCTCAAGTCCCGCACGGTCGAGTGCCGAGAAGAGCTCGGACAGTCGATCGGGGCGGTAGACGACCGAAAAGATACCGCCGTATTTCAGAAGCCGGGACGCGGCGAGACAGAACTCCACGATCCCGCCCGCCGTTTCGTGTCGCGCGATATTTTTCTTATTTACCCGGTTTGGAAGTCCCGAATCGATCCGCATATAGGGAGGGTTCGAGAAAACGAGATCGACCTCGTAGCCGATCTTTGTCGGGGAGATATCGCGCACGTCGGCTTCAAGCGTACGGATCCGCCCGTCAAAGCCGTTCAGAGTCGCGTTTCGCGTGCAAAGCTCCGCGAATTCGGGCTGAAGCTCGACCGCGACGGTATCGCGGACCTTATCCCGTGCGGTGAGGAGCAGGGAAATGATCCCCGTTCCCGCTCCGAGCTCGACCGCGCGTGCGCGGCGGGAGGGACGAATGAAGGCTGAAAGCAGATAGGCGTCCGTTCCGAAGGTCAGACCGTCCTTCTTTTGGATGAGGGTGATCGCCTCATTCACCTCATCAAGCCGTTCATCTTTGTGAAGCGTGGGAGGAAGTTTCATTGTAACCGCCTTACATACAGAAAAACAGAGCCGACGCGATCCTTCAGTGAAGACTCGGCCGACTCCGCTTTCCTTGTGAATTACTCTGCCTTGGGTGCGTCAACAGGGCAGTCGCCTGCACATGCGCCGCAGTCGATGCAAAGGTCAGGATTGATTACGTACTTGCCGTCGCCCTCGGAAATTGCGTTAACGGGGCAGTTTTCTGCGCAAAGACCGCAGGAGATGCAATCGTCGCTAATCTTGTAAGCCATTTTTAGGTCCTCCTAGGTATGTGATATTTTGGTTACGGGTACATTGTACCACACTTTTTTGATTTTGGAAATATGCGTGAAAAACACAACTTTTTTTTGAAAAATCGGGAAAATTCACGCGCTCCCGTCAGGAATTTCCTTTTTCGCCACCCTGCTTGCCTCCCGAGTGGCGGTGGTGAGAGCGGTGACCGTGGCGCGATCTTCTGCCGTGTCCCTGCGGTCTTCCCTTGTTCTGTGCCTGCGGACTCTTGTCCTTCGCGCCTCCCGCGTTGTCTCCCGCCGGGGGATTTGCCCGACTGCTGCCTTCGTTTTGCCTTTTCGGCGATTGAGACGGGCGACGGTCATCGCGTCTTTCGCGGGGACGATCGTCTTTCCTTTGCTCACGCCGAGCGGAGGGATCACCTCCCGTGCGACGACCCGAAGGATCCTTTGCGGCAAGATTGTTTTCAAACGCGGCAAGTCGTTCTGCAAAATCGTCGTTTTTACGCGCGCGGATCTGCAGATCCTCCTCGGTCGGCATCGTGCCCTTGGGGAATACCGTCACGGTATCTCTGTGGTACGGACGGGGAGCGGTGTCGGGCTCCGCGTTCAGACGGACCTTGACCGTTCCCGTGAGCGGAGAGGTCTCGACGACGGTTCCGACGCCGTCGGGGGTCTTGACGAGACTGTTTACGGGAGGCGTCAGACGAATCTCCTCGAGATAGGTCTCGTATTCGTATCTGAGACAGCACATCAGTCGACCGCAGGTTCCCGAGATCTTGGTCGAGTTGAGGGAGAGATTCTGCTCCTTCGCCATTTTGATCGAGACCTGTCCGAAGTCTGCGAGGAAGCCCGAGCAGCAGAGTGCCCTGCCACAGCTTCCGAGACCGCCGATCAGCTTTGCCTCGTCGCGGATGCCGATCTGACGAAGCTCGATGCGCGTACGGAAAACCGATGCGAGATCCTTGACGAGATCGCGGAAATCGACACGTCCCGAGGAGGTGAAGTAAAACAGAAGCTTCGAGTTATCAAAGGTGTACTGCGCCTCAACGAGCTTCATATCGAGCTTGTGCGCTTCGATCTTACCGAGACAGACGCGGAACGCCTCATCCTCTCTTTTGCGGTTCTCCTCGTAATGCTCGGCGTCTGCCTTCGTTGCAATGCGGACGACGGGACGGATCGGAGGAACAAGCTCGCTTTCGGGCACCGTGGTGTTTCCGAGTGCGATCTCGCCGTATTCGAGTCCGCGTGCGGTCTGCACGATGGCAAATTCGCCCTTCTTTCCCTTAAGCCCCTGCGGATCGAAATAATAGACCTTTCCGCCCTTCTTGAAGCGGATGCCGATGATCTCTACCGCTTTTTCGGGAGAGGCCGCGGTGGATTCGGGAGTGACCGGAGACTCGGACGACGCCGCTTCTTCGGCTTCGCTCGACTCGTTATGCGTTGAAAGATCGATCATAACGTAATTTTCGGGGATCCCCGAGACGTTTTTAGAGGGGGTGCTCTCCTTGCGGAAAGGGGAGTCTACCTTCTCTATGTCGGGGTTCATCATATCGCTTGACATCATAGCTGTTCTTTCTGTATGCTGAGATTTGAAGCATATCGGGGTCAGCAGCCCACCGATACGGAAAAATTGACAAGGGTCAGGGGGACGCTCGCGTTTTTCGACAGCGCGTCGATCGTTTTCTCGGTCGATTCAAACAGGGAAACGAGTGAGGAGAGTGAGAACGAGGAGGCGCGCTCGGTTGCCGATTCAAGGTTGGTGTAAAAGCAAAGATGCGGATGCTCCGCACGGCTGACGAGCAGGAGATCCCGGATCGCTGTCAGAAGAAGTGAGAAAAGCGGGATCATATCCGCACGCTTCGGTGGGGGGGACGTGAGAACGGTGGCAAGTGCCTTCCCGGATGATCGCTCGGCGCAGGCGGAGATGATCGCTTCCACCGTGTCTCTCTGCGCGAGAAGCTGCTTTCGCTCCTTCGAGTCGAGGAGACGGAGTGCCTCACCGACCGAGCCGTCTGCCGCGGTGAGAACGATCTCGTATTCCGCTCGTTGATTGTTTTTCAAGAGACGTGCGCGGGGATCGGTCTCTGAGAGATAGGTGTCCAGTGTATCACGGTCGAGCGGTTCGACGCGGATGATCGGCGCGCGGCTCCGAATGGTTTCGAGCAGAGAGAGCGCGTTGTCACAAAGAAGGAGGAACATCACGAACGGGGGTGGCTCCTCAAGCGTGAGCAGAAGCGCATTTTGCGCTTGATGTGTCAAAAGCTCTGCCTCCTCGATCACGTAGACCTTTCGGTCAAGCTCGCCGGGGACGGTTGAGGCGTCGGTACAGAGTGCACGGATCGGATCGACCCCGAGTGTTGCCTTTCCGCTTTCGCGGGAGACTGTGATGACGTCGGGCGTGAGATGACCGAGGACGCGTCTGCAGGCTTCGCACGTCCCGCAGGGACCGAGATGCTTGTCTCCTGTGCAGTTGACAGCTGCCGCGATGATCTCCGAAGCGAGGTGCTTACCGCACCCTTTTTTTCCTTCTATGATATACGCGTGTGAAAGGGAACCGTATTGCAGGTCCTTTGAGAGCCTCTTTTTCAGAGCGTCGTTTCCGACGATGCGCGAAAAAATGCCGTTCACGAAAAGTGCGCCCCCTCTCATCTTTCTACATATCAATAATTATAACAGTTTCATTTCTGCTTGTCAAGTGTTTTTCTTACCCATAGGTGTGAAATGCGGCAATTCGGGCGAAATCGGGTGGAATCTCGTTCTGTTTTGACGTTTTTGAAAATAAAATAAAAAAATTACCAAAAATCCCTTGACAAGTCTTGACAAGTCTGCTATAATACTATACTGCGCTATAATTGCCATTTTGTGCGCTCTTGCGTTCGGCTTTTCCGTGAAATGCCGTCGCGATTGCAAAAAATAGGCAAGCCGAAATGCTTGAATGGAGTGATTGTATCAATGGTCAATGTAAAAGAGACGTGGCTTGGGCAGAATAAGAGAATGAGCTTCTCGAGAACCCGCAATACGCTCGAACTCCCCAATCTCGTGGAAATCCAGACGAAGTCCTTCCGTTGGTTCCTTGACGAGGGTCTGATGGAGGTCCTGCGCGACGTATCGCCGATCGTCGACTATTCCGGAAATCTGCAGATCGAATTCGTTTCGTATTCGATCGATCAGAAGCCGAAGTACTCGGTCGAGGAGTGTAAGGAGCGCGACGCAAATTACGCAGCCCCCCTGAAGGTCAACGTTCGTCTGACCAATAAACAGACGGGTGAAGTGAAGCAGTCTGACATCTTCATGGGTGAATTCCCGCTGATGACCGAAAACGGAACCTTTGTGATCAACGGTGCCGAGCGTGTCATCGTTTCTCAGATCGTTCGTTCGCCCGGAATGTATTACGATTCCGCGATCGACAAGACCGGACGTAAGACGTTCAGCGCTACCGTGATCCCGTATCGCGGCGCGTGGCTCGAATATGAGGTCGATCAGGCGGGCGTGATCTACGTTCGCATTGATAAGAATCGTAAGGTTCCGATCACGATGTTCATCCGTGCACTCGGCGCACTTGAGGAGACCTCGGTGTTCGAGGAGAGAGAATCGATCTACGAGCTGTTCGGTGAGGAAGAGAATCTTGCTTTGACCTTTGAAAAGGACGAGAGCGAGGATCTTGCGATCCGTATGCATTCGTCGGTCGGCATCGAGGCACTTAAGGAGATCTATAAGAAGCTCCGTCCCGGTGAGCCTCCGCTCGTAGAATCGGCACAGACCCTTCTGAATAACTATTTCTTCGATCCGAAGCGATACGATATCGCTCCGGTGGGTCGTTATAAATATAATAAGAAGCTTGCGATCTCCGAAAGAATCGCAAACCACCGTATTGCAGAGGACATCGTCAGCCCGATCACGGGTGAGGTCCTTTATGAGAAGGGAACCGTTCTGACGCAGGAGATGGCGCTGAACGTTGAGCACAACGCCGTTAACGACGTCAAGATCGAGCTCGACAACGGCTACGTTCTTAAGGTTTTCTCGAACAATACGATCGAGCCCGAATACATTCTCGGCTTCGACCTCAAGGATTGCGGTGTGCCCGAAAAGGCAAGAACCGCCGTTCTTCTCGACATTCTTGAGAAGTCGGAGGGCGACGTTGATACGATCAAGGCAATGGCGAAGGAGCGTATCGCAGAGCTCGTTCCGAAGCACATTACGAAGGACGATATCTTCGCTTCCATCAACTATATCCTCGGTCTTACGCACGACGTGGGCAAGGTCGACGACATCGACCATCTCGGCAACCGTCGTATCCGTTCGGTCGGCGAGCAGCTGCAGAACGCGATGCGCATCGGCTTCCCCCGAATGGATAAGATCATCAAGGAGCGTATGACTACACAGGACAGCGAAAAGGCGATCACCCCGCAGTCCCTGATCAACATCCGCCCTGTTGCGACCGTTGTCCGCGAGTTCTTCGGATCCTCGCAGCTGTCGCAGTTTATGGACCAGAACAACCCTCTCGCAGAGCTGACGCACAAGCGCCGTCTCTCCGCACTCGGCCCCGGCGGTCTTTCCCGTGACCGTGCATCCTTCGACGTCCGTGACGTTCACTACCCGCACTACGGCAGAATGTGTCCGATCGAGACGCCTGAAGGTCCGAACATCGGTCTGATCTCCTACCTGACCACCTATGCAAAGATCAGCGAGTACGGTTTCATCGAGGCTCCCTTCCGTAAGGTAGAGCTCGACGCTGAGGGACGTCCCCACGTTACCGACGAGGTCGTTTATATGACGGCTGACGTTGAGGATAATTATATCGTTGCACAGGCAAACGAGCCGCTCGATGAAAATGGTTACTTCCGGAACGCGCGTATCATCGCCCGCGACAAGACCGAGATCATCGAGATCGATCCCGCGAAGGTCCAGCTGATGGACGTCTCGCCGAAGATGGTCGTTTCGGTCGCAACCGCTTGTATCCCGTTCCTTGAGAACGACGATAACTCGCGTGCGCTGATGGGCTCGAACATGCAGAAGCAGGCAGTTCCGCTGATGGTGACCGACAGTCCGATCGTCGGCACCGGCATGGAATATAAGGCGGCAGTTGACTCGGGCGTCGTAATCGTTGCTAAGAATGACGGACGCGTTGAAACGGTCGACGCTGACCACATCGTTATCGACCTCGGTAACGGTCTTAAGGACACCTACCATCTCATCAAGTTCAAGAGAACGAACCAGGGCACCTGCTTCAATCAGCGTCCCCTCGTTTCGGTCGGACAGGAGATCAAGGCGGGCGACGTCATTGCCGACGGTCCCGCAACGAAGAACGGCGAGATCTCGCTTGGTAAGAATGCGCTCATCGGCTTTATGACCTGGGAAGGCTATAACTACGAGGACGCAGTTCTTCTGAACGAAAAGCTCGTCAGAGATGACGTTTATACCTCTCTTCATATTGAAGAATACACGCACGAGGCTCGTGACACGAAGCTCGGCCCGGAGGAGATCACCCGCGAGGTACCTAACGTTGGCGAGGACGCCCTGCGTGACCTCAATAACGAGGGTATCGTAAAGAAGGGCACCGAGGTCCGTGCAGGTGACATTCTCGTCGGTAAGATCACGCCGAAGAGCGAAACCGAACTTGCGCCGGAAGAACGTTTGCTCCGTGCCATCTTCGGTGAAAAGGCTGCTGACGTCAAAGATTCCAG
>JAZSIN010000079.1:0-2341 GCA_045533845.1 Eubacteriales bacterium
GCTTGCGAAATACTATCGTCCGCCTGAGGGAAGATTCAATGAACGAAGCTTAGAGTATGCGAAGTCACTCGGTTACAAGACCGTCTTCTGGAGCATCGCGTACGCCGATTGGGATAACGGAAATCAGATGTCCGAGGAGAAGGCAAAGGAAAAGATACTCTCAAATCTGCACAATGGTGCGGTGATCCTGCTCCATCCGACCTCAGAAACCAATGCCCGTATTCTGAAGGATCTGATCATAGAAATGAAGCGGGATGGTTACCGATTCGGTACGCTGGACGAATTGACAGCGTGAGACGGCAAAAAGAGGAGGTGGGCGGCTATGAAGCGCACCATAAAGGTCTTTATGATTTTTCTTTCCGTATGCTTATGTGGCTCGTATAGGAGCGGTGTTTTTTCTCCGCGCGTTGCCTCGGTTGGCGCATTTGGAAGCGATATCGCGTGGGTCTATCGCTGTAACCGCCTTGCAGAAAAAAAGATCTCCTTGACCTTTGACGACGGACCGCATCCGCGTCTTACGCCGATGATCCTCGATATTTTGAAGGAATACGGCGTTCACGCTACCTTCTTCGTCGTTGGGGAAAATGCGGAGCGGTATCCCGAGCTTGTCAGCCGCATTCTGTCCGAAGGACACGAGATCGGCAATCATACCTTTTCGCACGTTGAGGCGACAAAGATCGACAAGGAAACGATCAGAGAGGAGATACGGCATTGCGAAATGGTGATCAATCGGATTACGGGGCTAAAGCCGCGCTTCTTTCGTCCGCCCTGCGGAGCGATCGACGATGAGCTCGGTGATCTATGTGATTCCATGGACTACCGCGTGGTTTTATGGAGCATCGATACGAGGGATTGGTGTCGGCTTCCGAGCGCGGAGATCGCAGAAAAGGTTCTGAAAACGGTCAAGAGCGGGGATATTATATTGATGCACGATTATATCGGCTCGAACAGTCCAACGCCGAACACTTTGAAAAAAATAATCCCCGCACTCGTGGCGCGGGGATATGAATTCACTTTGGTAGGAGATTTGCTTGAGGCCGGGAGTGGGATCGGGCCGACGGTTGGTTCGTAAGTGTTCTATGGTTCGTATTATTCTTCGGCGGTAACCTCTTCACTATCTTTTTCTGTGGGATGAGCCTCCTCGTAGGGCTTGATCAGATAACGGTCAATGATCGGATATGCGGCGTATACCGACATAAAGCCCGAGAAGGAGAAGAGGTAAAAGCAGGGAAGGAAGAGGGGGATCGTCATGATCGGGAGAAGGAGCAGGACGAGCAGGAGATTCAGCCCGATCATAAGCACGATGCCGATTGCGGCAAGGAGGTTGCGCTTGATGCCGAGAACGGTGAAGATCAAAGCGTTTTTCAGAATCTTTGTCCACTTCATTTCAAACGTGATCATAAGCTGATAGATATAAAAGCGCATAAAGAAATAGATGATCCCGATCGCGAAAACGACGCCGATCATTATATCGCCAAAGCCGATGGAAATGCCGCGGAAGAGTGCAATGTAGTCGATGATGAGGATCGCGATCACGGCAAAATCAAGCGTACCGAGGAGAAGTGCCTGCTTCCAATTTTTACGAATCCCGTAGAAGTAGTCGGAAAACACGAATACGGCGTCGCCTCTGAACAGTCCGCGGAGCACGTACGCCGCCCCGACATTCTGAAGTCCCCAGGTCAGCAGGAGGAAGAGCCCAAGGCCCAGCAAAACGAAGGAGCTCGAGACTGACAAAACGGGAAGTCCGATCTGGAAATTGACCGAACTCAGAAGGACAGAAAGGGACGGGGAGCTTGAGATCATGGATGCCCCGTACACGGGCGCGTAGAGCGGGGAAGCCGCAGACGGCGTGTTGGGGGACAGCATATAGATAAAGATGCCTGCGACGATCGGAATGATCAGAAACAGCATCATAAAGTTCAGGGTGACGAGACTACGCCCCTTGCGCCACAGAAGCTTGAAGAAGAATTTCAGTGTTGGAGTCCGATCCTCTTCCTCCGTGATTTCCTCTTTGGGTTTACGAAAGCGTTCGAGAAATCCGAACATTTTGTTGTTTGCCAAGGTGTTGTACCTCTTTCTGTTTTAACTTGATTTTTATTTATGTTGGTTGTTGATATGTTGGATCAGATTCCGAGCGTTGTGCTTGTCGCACAGGCGGTCACGAGAAAAACGATTCCGAAAAGCAACCGTGCAGTAAAGGAGAAAAATCGAAGAAGCGTCTGTGGGGGTGCCGTTTTCGATGGGAATCCGCATGTGAAGCAAAGAGACAGCCGATATGCATAAATGCAGAATAACACCGACAGTGCGATGGCGGATGCCGTAAAGGCGGGTCGTAGCCATG